>CAXNER010000108.1:0-5140 GCA_964201315.1 Legionellaceae bacterium | reverse complement strand
TTCATCCTGAGCCCTGTCGTACGAATGAAGAAAACAGCGCCCCTCTAAGTCCAGGGTTTGAGTTAGTTTTCGAGGCCCAATGATAAAGGCTGCATTTCGTGCTAACCCCCACTCAGGCCTGACTTCGGACCAGTCTTGACTTCGTCTGCTAGTTTCTTCGATAGGGTTAACTTGGCCACCTACATCAAAATGGTTTACACGCGAGGCTGCATTTTTCGCTTTGGCCTTTATCAGGTTTTCTTTTAACAGACACAACACTTTTTCATGAGGCAATGGCGGCACGTTGTCTTCAAATATAATCATCTCATCCGTCGTGGTATTGTGTTCGGCGGCTAAAAACTGAGTATCCTGCGGGATATGGATACCACGCAGAGCTAACGAGGCTCGAATTGATTTTTTGTTCAAGATAGCCGCTAACACTTTGGCATTACCTCCACCGTGGTTGCCTCCGCACGCGCCACAATCTAACCCTGAGGCATAAGGATTATTTTGCGTGCGGCTACCATGGCCACAAAAAATAACAAACTTTCCAAAATGCTCTGTTAATCCCATGATACGAAGGACTGCTTCTGCATAAAGTGCTTGATCTGCTGGAGAAATGCCGTTGTTGCTATCAGTTGACGTCATATCGACAAGGGGCTTTGTCCTCACTGTTGGCATAATTTGTTCAATCCATTTGTTGAGAGTGGATATTGTCAACATGGGTTTAATCGTTTTAGATAGCATGAGTAGGCCACACCAAGCGCCTAATGTTTCAACCAGCGCAAACGGCGTTGCAAAATTATATTTTAATTGCTGATACATATCTGTCAGGCCGTTTAGTATTTTCTTACCCTGCTCATGCTGTTTTTCAGCACAGGTATTTTCTTCACTAGGGCAATCATGAATGTCATATCGTGGTTTTAACAAAACCGGACAAGAATCGGTTACTTTTCCGGAGTTATAATCATGCAGACGAATGGGTAGCCCAAAAAATCCTGCAAAACCCAACGTTTCATAAGGACCCAACGATTCAAGATGACGACGGATGGGCTCTGAGCGAACATCAATACAGAATACCAACTGAACCTCCGCACATTTTTTGGCTAATGTATTAAGGGTCTTTGCTTCGGTTAGC
The DNA here is from genome assembly GCA_964201315.1 of Legionellaceae bacterium. Classification (GTDB taxonomy): domain Bacteria; phylum Pseudomonadota; class Gammaproteobacteria; order Legionellales; family Legionellaceae; genus CAXNER01. The sequence goes on along the minus strand of CAXNER010000108.1, from coordinate 4,023 downwards.
AGGGTAGGTATTAAACGGGATTTATAGTTTTGCTCAAGTTGTTTTATATTGTCTATCATGGGATGTTGATGAGTTTTCTCATTGCTGAAGGTAGGTTTGGAAAAATTAATTTCCGGATGAAGTAATACGGTAATAATCAATCGGACGGCCATGAAATCAATAAGCATATTTGAATGTTTATCCACGTGATTTGAATTGTTTTGCCACTCGGTTCGCCACTTGATATAACCAGACCAACCAGACAGTTGTGCCAATGATATTTTTAAAAAAGATAGATGTTCTTCATCAGAAACTTGTAGGGACTCTAAACATTGAATAATTGCGTCTTCTGCGTTCTCAGGTAATTGATTTAACCATTGTTTATTTTGTTTAGATCCTTGAGTGAGCACCCTGTCGTATTTGGAGAGATCTTTGAATACCAAATAAAAGCCTCTAGCATCAACAGGCATATCGATAATACTTTGACCTTCATCAAAATAGGCTCCGCACCATTTAATGGTTTCTCGGTTAATATGCTGATAATCAAGGGGGCGATTTTCAAATAAAAACTGTGCCTCGGACAACGCGATATCAAAGGGTTGCGATTCAAAGCCCTGAAGTGAGTTGCACGCAATGAATGTTTTTAAAGGCCACACAGGCGCTATCGATTTAGCGGCAAGGTGCACCATAGTTTGAATATCAATGGCACTGGATATGTGCTTTTTACCTGTCATGGTTGTTTTTGCAGAACCCATTTTTTCACTGCACTGAATAGTCATTGAGAGCACTCCTAATATTGATAAGACTGACGAATTGATGTGATTGTTTTTGGATGCGGTTGACTACCATTCAATAGGGCAATGTAGGTGCGTTTCCAAAAGCGTGTTTTCTGAATAGAACGTAAACACTCTAAGTTTAAAACCAGCCATATCATCATGAATGCAGTGAATGCAGAGAGATGTAGCGCATTAATGGAGTGATGAACGGTGATGATAGATGGAATTGCTGCTTCAATAATATGAATGCTGCATCCATATATCGCGCCAGAAAGGCTGGCTGCGGTAATGGCCAAGAGATTCGTTGAAAAGGTTATGTTGTTTTGTAATATGGCATGAGCTACTTGGGTTGATGCAATAAACGCAAAGCCGACCAAAAAAGCTGTCGTATTCATTGAAAAAAACGATTTATCACTAAACCAGGCAAAACTGTACGCTCCTAATAGCCCATAAGCACAGGAGATAATAAAGGCACTCAATGTACTCGTCCTACGTTGACTATCTGCTTTTTGGCTTATGACAGCAGAGCCCGCGCTTAAAAAGAGGAAGGCTTTAAATAGACCATGCCAAATAAGATGAGCAATGGCGGCAGGGAAAAGACCGAGCCCACATTGAATCATCATGAATCCCATTTGCCCCATGGTGGAACAAGCTAACATCCGTTTTACATCACTTTGAACGAGCTTCCATAGTGTCCCAAGCACCGCTGAAATGACGCCGATAAAGAAAATAAGATTAAGCAGTAAGGTGTGCTCAGAAAGCAGGGGTGCAAATCGCACTAAAAGAAACCCACCACCATTGACCAAACCAGCGTGCATAATTGCAGAAACGGGCGTAGGTGAATTCAATGAACTGGTTAACCATCGATGAAAAGGCCACAGCGCAGATTGTGTCATCGCGCTAATAATGCACAGAAGGAGTGCGGCCAGCATGAGGGGCGAATGAATGGCTTGTTGCGTAATCGTCGATATGGACAGACTACCTGCGTCAAGATACATCAAAATAATCGCTATCAAGAGTAAAGCTGCACCACCAAAAAGTGTTTTGAAAGCAAGTTTTCCTGAGTAAGCTGCAGCAGTCCACTTTTGTTTATGAATCATCAATGAAATCAGTAGAAGGTTACTAATGCACCATGCTGCAAAAAACAACATCGCTTGATCAGCAAGTGCCATGATCGCGGCACTTGCTGTAATCAATGATAATTTATAATAATAGGATTGATAATTTCGGTCCCCAGCCATATAGCGGATTGAGAATTGATGAACAACGGTACTTACCAAAAAAATGAGGGAAGTCATCAAAAAGCCTAAGCTATCTGCTTTAAATCCAAGAAAATAAAAGGATGTTTTGTCTGCATAACAATATTCCAACAATAGGACACTTAGTGTTAGTCCTATGCCAATTGCTATCGTTGCAAATTGCGCACCCATTTTGGGATTTCTATTGGATAACACGTTAACTATTAATCCAATGATAGGGATTGTTGTAAGCAGCAGTGATAAGTACGCCATCGTGCTATTTGTCATTGAGGGACTCCTGATTAGTTTTTCTGTTAATGTTGATGAACTATAGTAGACATGCTAATATAAGTAAATTTAAAAATTCTAATGGTTGTTATTAGGGATTCTAATGTCACTGGATACGGTCACCTTGCAATGTTTTCTTGCTGTTGCGGATACTGGGAGCTTTACCAAAGCTGCCGATCGTGTAGGGCGAACGCAATCTGCAATTAGCCAACAAGTCGCTAAACTTGAAAACTTGGTTGGGAAACCTTTATTTAATAGGGGCAGAGAATTTTCACTGACAACCGAGGGGGAGATTTTTCTTGGGTATGCAAAGCAAATATATTTACTGCATCGAGAATCATTAGATCGATTCAAGGAGCCTGATCTTCAGGGTGAAATTCGTTTTGGGTTACCAGAAGATTTTGCTACCGTGATTTTGTCGGATGTGTTAGTCGATTTTTCAAGACTTCACCCGCGTATTCTATTAAATGTTGAGTGTGATTTAACAATCAATGTACTTGATGGATTTAAAGCAGGAAAATTTGATTTAATATTAATAAAGATGACGCCTCCTAAAACATTCTTGGAGCAAACTACGCTTTGGAAAGAACCTGTAAAATGGATAGGCAAGTCTGAGCTACTTCCTGTAATAAATGAAGATACGGTTGTACCCTTGGTCCTATCCCCAAGACCATGTGTATATAGAGAGAGCGCTATTCATGCTCTAGAAAAAGCCGGTATAAAATGGCGTCTTGCATACACTAGTCCAAGTTATGCGGGTAAAATGGCTGCGGTTAAAGCGGGTTTAGGTGTTACGATTATTCAAGAAACAATGATTCCAGATTATTTAAAACAACTAGAAAATAAAACCCTCCCTCCTTTAGCCGACATTCCAATATCATTACTTAAAAAACAAAATAGCAATAAAGCAATTGAATCTCTAGAGTATTTTTTATTGAAGAAGCTTCGGTAAGAATATTTGTCGTAGCATACTGAAAATGTCACATAACAATTATCCTTTTTAGGTCAGGGTAATGACTTAAACAAGGAGGATTTTGACATGGGGGCAATGATCATGAGCGGCAAAGGAACGCTCTGCTTGAGATGGTGAGGCACTTGATTAAAATGCCCCCTTTACCTGTGAGATTGTTGTAAAAATTATGCGCCTTCTTTGGGAACAGTTGCTTTGCGAGGTTTAGGCGATGATTTTTTCACTGTTTTTTTGGAGTCAGATTTTTTTGCAACGCTCTCGTCAGCAGCTTTTGAGGCTTTTTTGGGAGTAGGCGTTTTTACGGGTTTTTTCGCAAGTTTTACACTTTGAACGCTCTTGGTGTTTTTTGCATGTAGGATTGAATTTGCTTTTTCTTTTAATGTACGTCTTATGGCTTTGAACTCTTCTGTACGAATGCTAGCAAGATCCTTTTGATATGTGGCTCTAATTAATACGTTTCTCTCGATTTTTTCAGATAATAATGCATATTTTTTCAGTAAGTGTCGTGCATTTTTAGCTTGCTCTGCGGAATCAATCTTGGTTGGAAATTCACGAATATCAGTAGAAATTTTTTTAATTTTTGTTAATTCCATTGGCGTGCTTTTTGCCATGATGAGTCTCACTTTTGATAGCAATAAAAACAGTATAGACCATGGTTGAAGTCGTGTGCAAATATAGTCGTTTGAATTTTAAATGACCGATTAATGTTTAAAACCTTCGAAAGCCATGGAGGGCTTTCGAGAGCAGCATGGATGCGTATAGCGTGTTTTAA
>CAXNER010000107.1:0-5147 GCA_964201315.1 Legionellaceae bacterium | reverse complement strand
CTTAATGCATAGGCAACATACCAACGAACCAACATTAAAATCACATCTTGTTTAAAATGCCGTTGCTTGAAAGTGAGCATATAACACCATAGTTCCGTTTATGATGATCTAATTCTAGTCAATGGCGGGGCTTTTTGCGACAGAACCGGATTTTGCCATGGAACTATTTGATGAATGTTATCTTCATGAAGTACCAGCGTCTATTCAAAGTTATATTGACTATGATTCGTTTCGCAGAGATCTGTTTTCATGTGATTACTACTCAATAAGAGTAGACGGGCAATTACATATATTTTCAAATAATTAAAAATTGTGGGCGGTATATCCGCCCATTTTAATATAGTCGCATACACCACCAAACAGATCTTCACAAAACAGAAGTTACAACGTTTATTTTAAATTATTAATGAGCGCTTGCCATATTGTGTATAACAATATCCAAATTTAAGATTTCTTATTTTGTATGACTTAATTGTGTATGTAATTTTTTAAACGCTTCATCTAATACTTTTAAATCAAACTTATTTAAACCATGATCACAGGCAAGTTCGCCAATATCCATTTTTTGCTTATTTTGTAAGTTCGCTAATTTTTTTTTAGTATCCGATATGATATCTTTTAATTCCTGTTCTTTCTGTGATACTGATTTTTTAATACGAGCCATAATTGATCCTTGGTTAAAATTGTTGAAAACGAGAAAAATCAAATAATAGATGCTTAGTGTATCATATAATTTTAAACTAAAAACAATCAAATAAATTTTTAAATAACGTCCGGTCACTATTCATTATTAATAGGTCCTCGTTCAATTAATAAACACCCATTATTGTCAACCGAAACACCATCGGTAATCAAAAATAAATTTCCATAGTAAACATACCATAGGCCACCTTGATGTAGTTCAAGAAGCGCTCTTTTAGGATTTAATTTCTTAATTTTTCCATATAAATCCATTCCTGACTTTCTTTCATGAAATCCAACACTATCTCCAATCTTTAACGAATTACGATCCAATTTTCCCGTAAACCGTTTTGGTGATACCAATAAATCTTTCCCCTCTAAATTAATTGTTGATATATAAATATTCCATTTTTTACGATCACACACATTTTGAACGGTTGCCCTTTTGTCTCTAATGGCTAATAATATTGCTTCCTTCATACCCTCATCGTCTGAAAACAAATAGGATACTGTCATACCTATTTTCAATTGTTGTTTTGCAGATAATAGCTTATTCGGATCTTCGAGCAAATTAAACATGGAATGATGCAATTGGCGCAAATCAAAAAGAGACAGTTTTTCTATTTGCTGATATAAGTTCATTAATTCAATAGATGGGTTGATCATCAAGATATACCTTTATAATAAAATCGCACATTATAATCGCCTTGCCAAAAAATCACAAACACGCAATATGCCGCGCTATCTAAATTAGAGAAAAACCGAAAAACAAATAATAACACCAAGAAACCACAAAAGAACAAACGAAGTTAAGTATAAGAAAAGACACCACACATCACGCAATCTAAAAAATTGCAAAACCATTGACCCAACGTACTGATTTACATAAGTTATTAGCAAAAGCACCGTTTTTTAAAATGTCACAAAAAAAATCGATCTTTTTTGTTTACTAAAATAATGTTTACTATTGTAAATAAATAGCATTTGATATAACCTTTATTACATAAGGCTTATTGAAAAATATGTAAACAATAGCAAACAGAGTTTACTATTGTTTACATATCCGTTTACATTGGTAAACTTTGTATACAATAGGATACAATAAAACGCCAAAAAGAGAGTAATATATGACCACAGTATCAACGAGATTGACTCAAAAAGAAATGGATTACTTAGCGAAGGTAGCTATTGAAAATAAGATTTTTAAAGGAACATCAAAAGATGTTTCACATGGAAAAGCCATGAAGGAAATTATTAAGTGGTGTCAAAGTAACGATGTCGATATCAACAAAATACAACAATCAGTAGATGATAATATTAAAAAAATGATTGAACAAATTCATATTTCCATTCCAAATTTAATGTATTTATCAATACTTCAATTACTTCTAAGCAGTCAATCAATACCAGATGAAGAACAGTCTATATGCGTGAAAAAAACGATGGATTATCTCAATTCAGCATGCGGAGATTTTCAAAACATCAACTATAATGAAGTACGGTTTTCAATGAATGATCTTGGAATAAAACAAATCCCAATTGATAAGGAAAAATCTTTATGGAAATCACGTTAGATGTTGGAAAAAATATTATTCATGAAATAGAAAAATTAGCTGAAAAAGAAAAAAGTGAGTTTGATATCGTTGCATTGAAAATTCTCGATTTAGGATTAAGAGTATATCAGGCTGAAAAAAATAATTCTGATGAAGTTGTTGTCGATCCAATGTTATCTGATATTTTCAGAAACACATTAGAATCTAATTTTCTTCTTAAGGAAATCATAGGGCATGTTTTTACGCGAGAGAAATCGACCATTAAAGCCTATGATCATTTGTCCGCTATTTCTGTTTCAGAAAACATGGCTAAAGCATTTATTAAGGGAAAGAATACGATTTAATAATTCCGATTAAATCGTATTCTATTATCCTAGTTTATCTAAAATATTATCGTTCTAGCTCTTTCTGTATATTGGTTTTAATTGGCTGAATAGGCGGTTTTTTATATTCACTAATAGTACTTCTATGTAGATCTGTAAGTCGGTTTGTCAGTTGTCTATTATTCAAATCCATGGTTTTAAACTGCGTCATTTGTTTCTTATCATGAGCCGCTATCTTGGTGATTTTCCCATTAATTTTTTGCAAATGGTTTAATTCATTGAGATTAGTATTCCTAACATTATTAGCGGACTTAATCGCTTTAATTTCTGCTTTCAACAGCGATTTAGCATCAGCCATTGAGGCTAGCTGTCTATTGACTTCAGCAATCCCTTTAGTCTTTATAACATCATTAAAATCATCCCCATCCTTTTCTGGAATGGCAATGGATACTGCCCGTCCAGACTCAATGATTCTAAGAGCGGATTTTGCAATTACTAAATCTTCAAACGTTTTTTTCCCGTCATTATCAACACAAAAAACCACATGCTCAGTAAGTTTTGATAGATCCACATTAAGAAAATTACTTTTACTTAATAAAGCGTTTACCTTGAAATTTGGATTGGCTTCCAAAATACTTAAACCCGTTTCAATGCCTTCCGATAAATAGGTTGTTTTACTTTCAGGAGCTTTATTTAATGCAACTGAATGACCATTCATAAGCCCATAGGTTTGTTTGATAATTTTTGATTGCGAATCTTTGTTACCTGTTTTTGGATCGAGACGAATCACTTGCACATGATTAATTTCGCCATTGTCATCACGAGCAATACTTAGAAGCGCAGGAACACTAGTTTTTTTCTCACCATGCCAAGTTGTTATGCCTGGACCTCGACGCTAAACTAAATTGATCCACCTTTTGCTAAGAAAACTGATCCACCTCGTTACACCCACCCCATATCCAGATGAACAATTTACAACCAGTCACATTTGATGCCTTTTTTTCAAAATCGGCTCGAGATCAACTCGCGTCGCATCCGAACCAACAACATCTAAAACAAAGCGGCCAGCCGGAAGGCGATATAAGTGCTATTCCTTAGATATGGTTGATGTTTCTGGAGCAGCGTATGAAACGAGATGGATCCTGTAAGCGATGTCATGTCGTGTTCACAAAACATCGCAATCCTGATCAAGCGTATTGTTCGGCCCACGATTGCCAGCGAGAACGTAAAAACAAGTGGCGACGAGAAAAAATGAACGCTGATTCTGACTATAAAAATAATCAGCAGATGGCGAACAAACGTTGGCATATTAAAAATCCTGATTATTGGCGTAACTATCGGTCATCCCATCCTGATTATGTTCAGTCCAATCGAGATGCTCAATGTGTTCGTGACAGAACGACAAACAACAATATCCCGCACCATTCTATGGTTGATGTGGCTGTCGGGGGTAACGCGTCGCATATTGCAAAGAGTGACGCGTTACCTTCGGAAACTCATATAAACGCTGGCTCCTATTGGTTGGTAGCCATTGATGGCGGTCTTGCAAAGAGTGACGCGTTACCTGTAAAAATTACTTTAATAACAGAGGGATACGACGAAGGGTTCGATCTTGCAAAGAGTCTACTTTATAGCCTAAGTGGGTGATTGTTTTGTATGATCGGTTCATGAATAATACAAACAACGTGACTAAAACGCTGGAACTTGAATGGCACCAGCTCCAACTACCTTACCAATCGCTGCGTATTCGTACTGAAGTCGCCAAGCGCCGTTTAATGTTGTCCATCCACGAACATGGGCTGCTCACTCCTATTGCGGTAATTCCATCCAAGGTTGTAGGCTCACCATGGATTGTTATTGATGGCTATTTACGAATAGCCGCACTTAAAGAACTTGGTCAAGATCTTGTTATCGCAACGGTATGGGATATAGAGGCACCAGATGCCTTGTTGAAAGCCTATCGATACAATGCCTCGCGCCCATGGGATCGGCTTGAGGAGGCTAATTTAATCCAGGAACTTATCACGCTGCATAATGATTCACAAACTCAAGTAGCCAAGCGATTGGGTAGAAGTACTACCTGGATCTGTCATCGCTTGCAATTGCTGCATGACTTGCCCGATTTTGCACAAGCAGCCATTCATCAAGGAACGCTATCCAGCTGGACAGCAAGTCGGATCTTGGTGCCATTTGCGCGCGCGAATTTAGGTCATGCGACACAATTCGTCAATTATTTGACCGTTCATAACCATAGCACGCGCGATATCAACGCATTTTATGAGCACTACTTGCGCTCCAATCGTCATGTGCGTAAAGAGATTGCGGCTAATCCATCCCTGTTTTTTAAAGTTCATGCTCTCACAAAGCTGGAAGCCACGGCATCATGCGACAAGCTGGCTCCTGAGCATGTGTGGGAATCAAAGATAACCCAAGTCACCACCTGCTTGCAGGCACTGCAAGCCATATTACCTGCCGTCTTTTATCCACAACAATCTCAACACGAGAAACAAGACAGTTATTCTCGCTGAGCAAACATTCGAAGGTTACCAGTACCGCCAACATGAATATCTCTATTTCTAAAGTGAAAACA
>CAXNER010000106.1:0-5183 GCA_964201315.1 Legionellaceae bacterium | reverse complement strand
TTATTCGAAACATTATAATAAAAATAAGTGGTTGATAAGCACGACCAAGCACTTTTTTAATTAGAGGAAACTTAACGCCCACTGTTGCCGCAAATACGGGAGGACAAACAACAGAATATGCAACAGATTGCAAAATCCTTGGAAACCTCTCCATTTTTCGCCTAACTAATCGCTCAATCTTTAAGCTACCTGGTGCATAAATCCAATCCACAATCTGCTGGGTAGCCAACTGCACTTTTGTTAATGGATCCATCATTCTATTTTCAAATAATGGAAATCGCCTGATTTCCACCCCTCGATTAAACTCTACATATTGATTTTCCGCACTTGCTTTTGTCGCTAATACAACCCGATAACCAGCTTCAACAAGCGTCTGCGCCTCCAACATGATCCGTCTATCTACCATCAATGGCTCATTATCAAGCATCAGTACGGTTTTACCTAGGCTAATACCAATAGCATCCATTGATCTTTCTCCCTTAAAGACTCAAAACTAACCCGCATCAGTATATTCTTTATAGTGTTTCAACACAGTAAAAGGATCACCATCCTCTTCGATATGCCCATTTTGAATCCATATGACTCTATTACACCATTCAGTTAGTACCGTTTCTGAATGAGAAGCAAGTACTAAAATCTGTGATGATTGAATAAGTTCCTGCATTTTAGTTAATGCTTTCGATACAAAGCGTGCATCGCCAGCTGATAGCCATTCATCCATAACCAATATTTGTGGTGTCACACAGGTTGCAATAGAGAAAATAAGGCGCATAGCCATACCAGAGGAGTAAGTCTTAATCGGCCGCTTAAGCGCATCACCTAATTCGGAAAACTTTGAGATATAATTAGTTTTCTCTTTGCTCTCGCCCTTAGGTATACCCAACAACATACATCGAATTCGTATGTTCTCTAGACCAGAAGCTTCTGGATCCATACCCAAACCAGGATCAAATATAGAGCTCACCGCACCTGCGACGCTTATTGTACCTGATGATGGGAATAATACCCCTGACACCAACTTTAATAGAGTCGTTTTACCAGAACCATTGGTTCCAACCAAACCCACACGCTCACCCTCAGTGATATCTAGCGAAATATTGCTGAGTGCCGAAACTCGCTCGAAGGTATGATCCTCTGGTTTTTTTTTTCTCATGGTGAATGGCGTCAAAAGATGTCTACGTATATTGTTACGATCAACATCTCGAAACTGATAATCAACAGAGGCATGTTCAAGTTTAATTTGTGCATTCATAGCCAAAATACCACACGCCGTTTCCAAGCCGAAAGCAACATAAATGCTGCTACCAAACCCAGAAGAGCCATAATCGACACCACAAATAAATGGTGACACCAAGAAACCGTTACCCCTTCTAGAAGAGGAGTGCGTATAGCTTCCAATAAATGATAGAATGGATTCCACATCACAATCCACATACGATCACCTAAAGCACTAGCAGGCCAAATCACAGGCGTAATCAAAAACATCACCTGAAAAATGGTGTTGGTCAAAATAGGTAGATCACGTAATCGTAATGAAATCAAAGCTAAAATAACCCCCATCCAAATCAGGTTGACGCAAACTATAAATAAACCCAGAATTGCAGCTAGCATGGCACTGATAGTGATTGGTGAAAATAGAAATAAAACCACGCCCAATACAACCATGTGGTGAAAAAACATAATTAAATAGCGCCACATTAAACGCAAAGGATAAAGTAAAATGGGTAACGAAAGCTGGCTGATAAACCCTTCATTTGTAATAAAAACAGAACACACCTCACATATGAACCCAGAAATCAGGGACCAAGTGACAAATCCTGTTGCGACATATGGTAGATATACAGCCACATTTTGCTTGAAGAGATAGGCATAGACGAGGCCAGTAGCAACTATACTGATAGCCATGGTCATGGTTACCCACAAAGGCCCGAAAAAAGACCTGCGGTAACGCTGCCGAATATCAAGCCACCCCCAATACAGCCACAAATTACGAAGTCGAATGACATCTTTAACCTCTTCCATTCCTATAGAACTATTCATAATCAACCATGTCATTCGCCCAATGTGAATTGTAATTTTTTTTTAACGGATAACGTTTAAAACAGCAGGCTACAGAATCTGTACAGCACGTCATTTTACTCACAGAACTTTAAAAAATACTATTATGAAGCACTAAAATTCTCAAGGGCAATCTATCCGAATATGCTACATAATGCAATACATCCTGCTCTCCTCTCTGAAAAAACCATTTGGGAACCACTTAATTCTTGGTAACTTTAATATCTCCTCGTATTTTATGTAATCCTTTGCTATGATAGGGGTTGACCTTAGAATCCATGACGAAAAAATGAAGAAAATATATATCAAAGATATCATAGAATCAATAGGATGCATAAATTTTATTGGTGAGCCTAACGCACCAATAATTGAATTAATTAAACTAGATGAATCGAACAATCGTGCTGATGTGCTTAGCTGGTGCAGCGACAAAAATTCAGATAAATTATGTAACGTAAAGGCTGGCACAATTATTTGCTCTTCAGCAGCACTTAAAAAACAACTAAATTCACAAGTCAATTGGATTATTGTTGACAATCCAAGGCTCTATTTTTCTCGTGTTGTTGAGCAGTTTTTTTATCAACCCCCTGTGCGAAAGGGTATTTCTAAAACCGCATATATTCATCAATCAAGCCAAATTGGAACAAACTGCTATATTGGTGAATATGTTGTTATTGAAGAAAACTGCCTCATCGGTAATAATTGCGAGATTGGACACCATACTGTCATTCACCATGGTACAAGTATCAATGACAATGTAAAAATTGGGTGTAGTAACACAATTGGTGGGTTTGGATATGGGTATGAAAAGGATGAACAGGGTCAATATTTACCAATCCCCCATCTTGGTAACGTCATCATTAATGAACAAGTGGAAATTTGCAACAACAGCTGCATCGATAGAGCCGCTTTAGGCTCCACTACCATTGGAATAAATGTAAAGATATCTAATTTGGTTCATATTGGTCACGGAGTAACGATTGGTAAAAATTCTCTCATAATAGCCAATGCAATGATTGCCGGGAGCACCACAATCGGCGAAAATGTATGGGTTTCTCCAAGCACATCAATTATCAACAATACTACTATTAAAAACAATGCCGTACTTGGTTTGGGTGCTGTTGTTCTTAAACCAGTCGAAGAGAATGCTGTTGTCGTTGGAAATCCTGCTCGAGACATCCATCAATTAAATAAATCTCAAGACTAAATCCCTTTACCAAGTATGAAAATTTCTTGTGAGCCATCAACACTTTGGGTATTAATCCATTAAAATCAAACTGGCCTCGAATTTTACGACCTCAAAATAGTAAGACCATTTAATTTAAAACCCTTCGATAAACCCCAATTAACTGCTCAGCTTCAGCCTCCCAACTATAAAGCTGCCTCAGAACCGCCCTCCCACATTCCCCCATAATATGCGATACTCTTGGGTTTCGTAATATGCGCCGTATCCCTTGTTCTATCTCTATTCTATTCAAAGGATCAACACAAAGACCACATTGGGATTTTTCTATAATGTTTTTCCATAGTGGAAAATGGGATGACAGGACTGCTAGGCCCGCGGCCATATATTCGAAAATTTTAATTGGCAGGGAATCCAGATCTCGTCTTAGTCCACGGCGATACAACAACATTGGCGGCATCGCTTTCCGCTTATTACCATCGTTTTCCAGTTGCACATGAAATCAGCGTACTTGATTCTTACTGATTCTGGTGGAATTCAAGAAGAAGCCCCTTCACTAGGCAAACCGGTTTTAGTCATGCGAGAAGTAACTGAGCGTCCTGAGGCTGTAGATGCAGGTACGGTCATATTATTTGGAACAGACATCCACAAAATTTCACAGCAAATAGAGCGCTTATTATTGGATAAGACACTTTATCAACGTATGAGCACTAGGCAAAATCCAGATGGTGATGGAAAGTGCGCGGCTCGTATCGTTTCTGCGATTTCTCATGAATTTAACCCGAATAATTCTACTTTAAAAAAAATAATGTCCGGCTCTTTTGAGTTCAATCAGCAAGGATGTGATTTTGAGGGGGAATATGCACCCATCAAACACCCTCATAAATAATAAGTAAGTGCAATTTTATTTGGGGCAAAGGTTAACTAATAGTTCGGTTTTTCATGAGGTAATGACGAAGATCTATGGATTGCTCACATTGTTTACATTTGTACTGTTCTAATGTAGAAATATCAGGTAAAATTACTTGCATGACCGACTCCTTTTTTGTTATGTTTGTGCACAAACAAATTATAATGCAATCATGGAGATCGGTCATCTTTTTTTATTTGTCTTTTTTATTTGTCTTGGAATGTCTGCGGGGAATGGTTAATAATATCCTGGAAAAACACTAAAGTATGGTGAGACAAAACCTAGAGAAGTGGGTTGTTTAGTTCGAGACGTTACAACCGGTGATCAAGACGCAAGAAAAATGTTTTTAAACGGTATCTCAGTAATTAAAGCGGACATTAACAATTACGACATAGGCTATTGGGTAGTTTATGCGAGTACCAACCGCGTCGATGCGATGAAAGGTAATTATATGGGCTTTGTTATTAAACAAATGAAGGTGCTAAACGTTATCACTGGTGTTAATTTTTTCAATCAATACTCCAATAAATGGGATGGTTATAAAAAAAATGATCCATTATTTGTGCATATGGTTGTTGAAAATTTTCTCAAAACAGACTTCCTACCCAAGAAATAGTCGACCCTATTTTTGCACGCAGTAGCTGCGATATTGAGAAGAGCCAAGAGTATCAAAAAACTCAACCATTTCGATACCGTTTTGTGGCAAATAAAATTAAAAATAGGTAAAATAAATAAAAAACAACTTCATTTATTGTGTATATTTTAATAAAAACCTCTATAGGATAAGCTGAAGCAAAATAAAGAGTGATAAATACAGAGAGAAAATAAGTTGCTTGCCAAATAACGCCTAATTTTAAATTATGCTCTATAGCAAGAACGGTGCTTAATGGGCTAACTGCAAAACGAATAGCAGTGGCGACTACAATAATAGATGCATATTTTCCTGAATCTGCCCACTCATCACCAAAAATAAAGGTAACAAGTTCGTTACCCCAAAAATGTACAACAAACAATAAAGGCAAAGCACATCCT
>CAXNER010000105.1:0-5192 GCA_964201315.1 Legionellaceae bacterium | reverse complement strand
CTTCGTGTTTGTTATAAAACATATTAATGATGTAGGAATTGGGTATCGCTTGAAATTGTTTTATAACAGCCATCTCCGTTTTTCCTTGTAATTTTATGGTAAAAATCAGTTGTCTTGCTTTACCAGAGGCTATCCATTTCATGATCAATGCATAGGCTCGGTCTGGGTAGCACGCTATGTCTGACAGTACCCAATCATAGGTTTCATCTAGGGTTGCTGGATCTAATGCAAATGCGCTTTGTTTTAAAAATGTCACACCTGGGAGTATCGCAATTTTTGGACAAAGTAACGCCTTATCAACCGCAGTGACCGCAGCACCTAACGATTGCATTACATATGACCAACCACCGGGTGATGCACCCAAATCCAGGACCAAGTCGCCAGATGCGGGGTATTTTTCCAAAAGGGTTAGCGCTTCCCATAATTTTAAATAAGCGCGATTAGGCGGGTTTTCTTTGTCTTCTATAAAAAAACATTTTCCCTGCGGCCATTTTTTTAACCGTTTAGCACTGTAAACCAGCGTGTTTTGATCAATGAGACTAAAAGCTCCGATCGCCGGAATGTCCGTTTCGATAGGAAAATGGCGTATAACTGGAGGGCACTTGCTTAATTGTGCTTCAATTAAACGTGAGCGTCTAACATGAGAAATAGGATGTAAATACCAGAATTTTCCAGCTTGGCGAAGAATTTTTACAGCGTCTGAAATAGATTGAAATTTTACAATTTGCGGCTCTAGCCAAATATCTTCTGCAAAGCATACATCGAGTTTTTTATGCGAGGAAAAAACCAAATCCTCAATAACCTCTGAAAACTCCCCCAACTCTTCACAAAGCTCAGAAAGAAATTCTGGTTTAACACAATAAATAGCCGCTAGTTTTTTCATTTTGAAGGAGCATAGCAAAAATAATGGGCAATATTACCACAAGAGTAGGGATGACGCTAAAGTTTAGATTCTGTTAGATGACAAACGTGCAGATGCGCAGCGCCAAGAAGCCCCCTAAGTTCTATCAACGCTTGCTCATTGTTTTTGTAGAAATGATGCTCTCCTAAATAGTCAAAAAGTCCACCCTGTTTTAATACGGCAAGAACCGGGTGGCGAACACGTGTAAACCATAATTGAAGGCCTGATTCATCTAAACTTCTGCACAGGTTAAAAAGCGTTTCTAAACCGCTAGCATCCAATTTATTGATGCCTACACAATCAAGAATGATGTAGCGCAGTTTCCGATTAGTAGTAATTAATTTAAGAATTTTCTCTTCAAAATAAGCCACATTTGCAAAATAGAGTGACCCTCCAAAACGCACCAAACTAATAAGATCGCAACTTGTATATTCATCGTTTCCGCTATTTTCAACCCAGCTGCCATCAGTATTGAGCGTTAGTTCACTGAAACGAGGACGCATTGTTTCATACAAATACACACCTAAGGACAACAACATCCCCAATATAATGGCATAAGCTAAATCAGGTGCTAAAAAAAGTGTTAGTAGAAATGTCAGCAGTGAGACAACACCCTCATGACGACTAACGTACCACACACGTCGCATTTCTTTGACATCAATCAAACCCAATACCCCCACTATAATCACTGCCGCAAGCGTTGCATAAGGCACATAATAAAAGAGTGGGGTAAACCATAACAAAACGGCCATCACCACAAGACCTGCGACAATAGATGAAAAACCAGTCTTAGCGCCTGCGTTAAAATTAATCGCTGAACGCGTGAAGCTACCCGAAACAGGCATGGATTGGAAAAAACTACCAACACATTTTGCTAACCCTTGGCCTATCAACTCTTGATTAATATTCAACCGTTGTCGACTTTTAGTGCCAATACGCTTAGCGATTGTAATGGCTTCAGTAAAGCCTACAAGCGCTATCACAAGTGCTGCCGTGAATAAATGTGAAATAACGCTCCAATTCCAAACTACCGGTGTAAACCTTGGCAACCCTTGAGGAATAGCCCCGACGACGTCTCCCCCGGCTTGTAACGTTAACAAACCTCCGTCTTTTGGAAAATTGGCTATTCGCCATTGGTGAGAATCAACATGGCCAATGGGCGTCATTGGTTGATCCACATAGAAAACCACTTGTTTGTCCTTGGTAACCAACCGTCGTAACCGCAAACGACTCAGTTCCCCTGTTTCAAAATTATGATGAATAATATGTCTTTCTAATTGCCATTTAGCCTGGCGAGCACGATTGATTACTTCATCAGCTTGTTTTGTATTTGCGCTTAAATTTTTGATTATTATTTGAGCTTTTGTGTCTGTGTTTTTAACGTTTTTTAATAAAAGTTTCATTTCATCAGAATACTTTTCATAACTTACCAGTGACTGCCTAACTTGCAAGTCAATGATTTGATCAAGATTAATAGCCTCCACCTTTTCATAATCAGTAAACCATGCAATCAATGCCGTCACTACAACTGCGATCAAAATATGGGGTAGGCGCGGCCACAACCATCGCCCTCCAAGAATAATAACAAAAGTGACACCAGCCATAATTACACTTGGTCCATGTGTACTGACTAAGGCGTCTCCCAGCACTTGCCAAATGGTTTGGTAATAATGTGGCTGCGCTATTGCACTTACCCCAAACAAGCTACTTAACTGCATGCTAGCGATGATAATCGCCACGGCGTTGACGAACCCCAACATCACTGGGAAGGATAGAAAATTAACCACCACACCAAACCGCAATAAGCCAAGCGTTAATTGAATAATCCCCGCGATGAATGCCAGTAACACCATGTATTGGATGTATTCACTCGTGCCACTAGCAACAATAGACATCATCGCCACGGCTGCGAGCAACGATGTTACAGGAACGGGGCCTGTCGACAAATACCTTGAGGATCCAAACATAGCAGCAACAATAGGAGGTATAAATGCTGCATACAAACCCATGTAGACAGGAACGCCAGCAAGATGTGCATAAGCCATCGACTGTGGAATAAATAACATTGCCACTGTTATTCCAGCGATTAAATCGGCACGCAGTGTCGACCATTGCCTGAGCTCTGGCAACCATTCCAAAAAAGGAAAAATCCGATTTAAAATCATACGTAAATAAGACAAGGAATCCATGTCAAGATCCTTAACCCTAAATTAAAGAGGGTTGATGGGTGGCAATCCACTATTTTTATAGGATTTAGCGGGTTTTGTACGTCGATAAACAGTGACACTGCGCCACAAATCTCCACCCCGCCACGCGGTGTTTCTTTCTTGACTATATAGCGCTTGCGATAAAAGGGACAATTGTTTTTTCAATAAAGTATCGCGTGCCACTTTTGCTACTTGTTGTAAATTTAATAATTCAATGGTTGGCCACTGTAATCGTGCCCAGCGCAACAATGCCTCTTGGGCTTGACCCGGATTATTCTCTACACAAGCACGGCGCAATGCCTTAAGTACGGCCCTGACACCATGGCCTTTAACGAAAAGTCGCTTTAAAAACCACCAAACTACAAATGGTACCATCAACGCCAATCCAATCCCTATAACTATCCACCAAGACGAGCCAAACAATTTAAGCCTTGGAAGAACAGTAGCTATGGGCCTTTCTGGTAACACCGGTTGTGTTTTTTTAATGCTTGACGACAGTGCTGGTGTATCTTGCCGTGGGGCACCAGCCACCATTTTAACCTCAATTGTACGTGCAGGTAATGTGACCATTTCCTCAGAGCCTGTGTCTGTGTTAAACCATGGCACTTGAAGTGCTGGAATAGTTATGCGCCCGTCTTTGTTAAGTAAATAGGTCACTTTAACGTCAGCTCGTCCAATCACGACCTGTTGGTTCGCAGTATTGTGCACCGCTGGTTTTTCAGGGTAAATATTATACTCAGAGCTCTTAGGAAAAACTAAGGGCGGCAATAATTCGGCAGGAATTCCTGCCGCTTGAAGAGTAATTGTCCGCACCAACGTGCTGCCCTGCTTCATCGTTAAAGTTGAATCATCATAGATCTCGGTAAGCGCAACTTGCCTTGCGGGCAACCAGTGCTCTCCTTTATAACTTGACGGTATTGGCTTAACCTTCAATGAACTTGCTTTAGCATGTACATTAATCTGTCTAGGTATAGAATCTAAAATCACTGCATTAAATGTAGGGGAAACGATCTTTAAGTCACCACTTTTTTGTGGAAAAATAGCATATTTTTGCTCCTCAACTGTATAGCCATGCCCATTTTGCATTATTTGAGAGCGCGCTCCATCGCCAAGTGGAATTAATAATGCATCCTCAATGCTTGGTGGAATGAATTCTGCGTCTAACAATCGTTGGCTATTATAGAGCTTGACGGTATAAATCAATTGCTGATTAACAAAAACACTGCCCTGGCTTAACTCCGTTTTTAACATTACCTCCTGCTGTGGTGCACTACCCTCATCATCTAAAGTAACTGTCGCAACGTCTTTAACATCGATGCTAGTCGCCGTTGTTTGGTGTTGGCCAATTTGAATCGACGGAATAAACAGCATGCCTGTTTTCTTAGGGGTCAATAAAACTATCCATTGATTAACAGAATGAGTCTGCCCATTGGTTATGTTATAAGCGGTACTGCGCTCAGTCCCAACAATGGTGAAATTTTCCTGCAGTGGGGTTAAATCAGGAATAGATCCCGTTTGAGGTCCATCAAGGGTGAAGACCAAACGAAACATTTCACCCAATTGAACACTAGTGCGACTAACCTCTGTTGAAATGGCGGCCATTGCAACTAAATGCCAACACATCAAAATGACTATTACTAGGTAACGTCTCATCTACCCCACCCACTGTGTCTGCGTAAATGATCTCTCTTAAATTTTTCGCGGAGCAAACCACCCGGGTCATCAGGAACTAAACGTAACCACTGCTCTCTGGCCTGTTGTTTTTCAAGCTGTTCGCGAGACTGTTCTGGACTCAAGGGCTTGTCTTGATCTTTCTTGTCCTGATCTTGCTTGTCCTGATCTTGCTTGTCTTGATCTTTCTTGTCTTGATCTTGCTTGTCCTGGTCTTGCTTGTCCTGGTCTTGCTTGTCCTGGTCTTGCTTGTCCTGGTCTTGCTTGTCCTGATCTTGCTTGTCCTGATCTTGCTTGTCCTGATCTTGCTTGTCCTGATCTTGCTTGTCTTGATCTTTATTATCTGGATTTTGTTGGTTTTGTTTTTCTTTTTTTAATAAATCTTGAATTAATTTACGGTTAGTTATGGCGTC
>CAXNER010000104.1:0-5193 GCA_964201315.1 Legionellaceae bacterium | reverse complement strand
CCACTTAATGATTGCTAGAAAAGCCACGATTAATCCCACGGATAAATCAGGTAAAGTTGAGGACGTCTTATATCTATTTAATTCACAACGTAATGAGGCTGTTTTGCCGGCCTGGGGGCGAGCCAGTTTCATCGAGCGTTTTGCTAACAAAGATTATTTATTACGCAAAGCAACCTATACCACGTGTGCGCCTCAGGACAAATCCTGGCAAATTGAAGCGGATGAAATTCAATTGGATAATACCGCCGCGAGGGGTGTGGCTCGGAATGCTGTGTTGCGTGTTGCTGATTGGCCATTGTTATATACCCCTTATCTAAGTTTCCCTCTATCTAAAAAAAGAAAATCCGGATTTTTAATGCCCATGTCTGGTTATTCTAATGTCGGGGGTTTTGATCTCGCCCTACCATATTATTGGAACATAGCACCTAATTATGACGCAACAATAGTGCCTCACTTGTATACCCGTCGGGGTTTTATGATGGGTGGTGATTTTAGATTTTTGACAGAAAGCTCAACGGGAATTGTTGGTGGGAATTTTTTGCCTAAAGATAAAGCATTCAGCGCGTTCTTGAATGAAAATAAGACTCAGTATCCGAGTTTGAGTGAGATCTCAACTGATAGATGGTCATTCTTGCTGCATGAGAGTACAGCATTTACCAATAATTTACGGATGAACATCAATTATCAACAAGTTTCCGATGGTTATTATTTACAAGATTTTAGTAGTAACCTGGCTATTTTGACTGAAAATCAATTGTTGCACCAAGGTGATTTGACCTATACAACAGATCATTGGTTGTTTGCTGGCATGTTGCAAGGCTACCAAACGCTACACCCTATTAATCAAACTCCTATTTCTGATGTTTATGAGCGCTTGCCACAGCTCTTGGCCCGCGCTTCTTACAATGATTTACCAATGCACGCAAATTTTAATTTGTTGGGGGAGTTTGATTATTATCATTGGCCTACCGAAACGGTTACTCAGCCACAAGGGCCCCGCTATCACATAAGCCCCGCATTGTCTTTCCCACATCTTAAACCGTGGGGCTATGTGACACCGTCAGTGGAGTTGGTCGAAAATTATTATGATGTACATTATGATGGTGAGTCTAATTCAAATACATTTAACCGAACTATACCTCGATACAGTTTAGACAGCGGTTTGACATTTGAGCGTACTACCGCTCTTACTGGTAAAGCATTTACTCAAACACTAGAGCCTAGGCTTTATTATCTTTATGTCCCCATTCAAAATCAAACGTCCGTTCCAGTGTACGATTCTGGCTATATGATTTTTAATAATGACCAGCTTTTTCGTACCAATCGGTTTTCAGGGTTTGATCGTATTGGTGATACGAATCAGCTTTCCTACGCGCTAACGTCACGGTGGTTATCAGAAGAGAATGGGCAGGAAAAAGCGAGTGTATCTGTTGGACAAATTCATTATTTTGCCAATCGTCAGGTACAGCTTTGTTATCAAAAAAATGGAAATTGTGTTGATAGCCCGTTGGCATTAGGTTTTTTATCGCCATTAGCGGAGTCATCCCCGATTGCTTCGCGCGGAGTATATAACATCAGCTCGGCATGGGTAATGAGTGGTGATTATGTATGGGATACCTATACACATGCGACGAATAATGGGGATTTAAATTTTCATTACCAGCCAGCGGTAAATCATATTATTAGTTTCGGCTACAGCTATCTTACCAACGGTAATCTGCTACAAGTTGCCAACAATCGTATACAAGACAACGCCCTTCATCAGACAACCGTCGCTTACGCCTGGCCATTGTCAGAGCAGTGGAGTGGCCTTGGGGCGTACAGTTACAATATTAGTAAGGGTTACGGTATGATGACCTTTTTAGGGTTGCAGTATGATGATTGTTGTTGGGCTATGCGACTAATTGGTGGTCGAACCTTTCAGAGTTTGTCGTCTAGCTCATTACTACCACAGTATAATAACAATGTTTATTTGCAAATAATGCTAAAAGGCTTAGGCTCAGTTGCCAACAGCGATCCAGCAACTACAATCGCCAGCTATTTACCTGGGTATAGAAATATGTTTTAGTGGGCTCGCTAAATTATGCGGGTATTTTGAGTTTAATTTAGTCAAAGTAGCTTGTATTTTGATGATGAATGCCCTATAAATTGCAGCTAAAGTTTAGGGTACTTAGAAACGTTAGAGAAGAGGGTAGTGGCATGCGAAAGAGAATTCTATTATTTTTGATTTTGCTACCGGCATTTATTGTTGCCGAAGCTGCTCAGCCGCTTGATAAAGTGGTCGCTGTTGTTAATGAAAATGTTATAACCGCTAGTGAGTTAGAGGCGCAGATTGACGTTTTACGCCAGCAAATAACGGCTAAGAAAATGCAGTTGCCGGCTGAAGCGGTGCTTCGGAAACAGGTGCTCCAACATTTAATTGATATTGATCTGCAGCTGCAGTTAGCAAAAAAAAATGACATGACTATTGATAGCGTGGATTTAGATCAAGCCATTGAGAAAATTGCACAAAATAATAAGCTATCACTAACGCAGTTACGTGAAGAAATTATCAAGCAAGGGCTAAGTTGGGATGCTTATCGAGAAAATATTCGCAAAGAAATGCTAATAGGACGTATACAACAGTCTGCAGTAGGTAAGGAGATTGCTGTATCACCGCAACAAGTAGAGGACTATCTTAAGACGGCTATTCATAATGAAAAGTCACAACAGACTTACCACCTGCAGAATATTGTTATTCCCTTATCAGAAGAGCCCACCACGGAGCAAGTGAGTAAGGCCAAAGAAAAAGCGCGTAGTCTCTTCGTTAAAATCAAGCAAGGTGATGACTTTAATCGCATGGCCATTGCTGAATCCAGTGGTGAGTACGCTCTTGAGGGCGGTGATTTAGGCGAACGGCACTTAGCTGAGCTTCCAGAAGTGTTTGCAACGCGTGTGGTTGCAATGAAGGTCGGAGAAGTAGTTGGGCCAATACGTACTGGGAATGGTTTTCAGTTAATTAAATTGGTCGCCATTGGTGGTGACAATGGGCAGCACCTTGTTGTTAAGACCCACGTGCGGCATATCTTATTAAAACAAGATGTGAGCATGACGGCTGAAGAAGCGATAAAACAGGTGAATAATTTGTACCAACAATTGCGGTCAGGTAAAGATTTTGCATTGATGGCAAAGCAATATTCCCTTGATGCCGCAAGCGCTGTAAAAGGTGGAGACCTGGGGTGGGTCACTGCCGAGGAGTTGGTGGTACCTTTTGCTGAAGCAATGGACGCACTCCCGCTTCGCATAGTAAGTAAACCGGTGAAATCACCCTTTGGATGGCATCTTATTGAAGTTCTTGAGCGCAAAACAGTTGATGACTCCAAATCCTACCAACAACAACAGGTTCGACAATTTTTACAACAACGTAAATTTGGTGAGGCCGTGCAAAATTGGCAGCAGCATTTACGTGCAGATGCCTATATCAAAATTATGGATAAGGCTTTAGCGTGATACTGAAAAAGCCACTGCTAATAAGCAGTGGTGAGCCGGCCGGCGTAGGGCCAGAGCTGTGTTTGGCCCTTGCTGGCTCAGAGTTACCTCTCGTTGTTATGTGTGATAAATCATTGCTGGAAAAACGTGCCAAGCAATTGGGCTTGAGTATTATCCTAAATGATTATCAGGAAGGTATTCTTCCCATCCAAAAACCGAACCATTTAACAGTGTTATCCCTCTCTTGTTCAGCAGACTCAGTTCCTGGTCAACTAAACCCATTAAATGCAGCCTATGTTATGAAAATGCTAACAATGGCAGTGCAGCGGTGTATTCGTGGGGAATTTTCAGCGCTTGTTACAGCACCTGTGCATAAAGCCGTGATTAATCAAGGTGGGTATGTATTTACTGGTCATACCGAGTTTCTTGCAGAGCACTGCAAAGTAGCCACTGTCGTCATGATGTTGGCATGCAGTGCGATGAAGGTTGCATTGGTAACTACACATATACCACTGAGAAGTGTGGCTGATGCCATTACAGAACCTTTAATTATCAATGTAATAAGTCAATTGCACGAATCACTGAGGCGTGATTTTGACATTCCTAATCCGAGTATCTATGTTGCTGGTCTTAACCCGCACGCAGGCGAAGCCGGCTATTTGGGACGTGAAGAACTTGAAATAATTTCGCCAGCGTTAGTTCTTCTTAAACAGCAGGGCTTTATGGTGCATGGCCCATTCCCAGCAGACACAATGTTTAACCCTCATCAAGCACAAAAATGTGATGCATATGTTGCCATGTACCATGATCAGGGCTTGCCAGTATTGAAATACGCCGGTTTTGGTCAAGCCGTTAATATAACGCTAGGTTTGCCCATCGTTCGTACCTCTGTTGATCACGGCACAGCACTTGAGTTGGCAGGTACAGGTTTGGCAGATGCTGGTAGCTTAAAAGCGGCTGTTGAAATGGCTGCATCTATTGTTAACAAACGAGAGCAATTGCATGACAATCATTAGTCTGATTGCAGCTATCGATGAACATCGCGGCTTAGGCAAGGAAAATAAATTGCTCTGTCATTTGCCGGCAGATTTAAGGCATTTTAAAGACCTAACCATAGGCAAGCCGGTGATCATGGGGCGAAAAACATACGAATCAATAGGAAAGGCTCTTCCTGGACGGTTGAATATCGTGTTAAGCAAGAAGCATGCATTCAATCTTGAGGATGCAACGGTCGTTAATTCTTTAAGTCAAGCAATAGCATTAACAACAGACTCCCCCGAAGTAATGATTATTGGCGGTGCTCAATTATTTCAGCAAGCGCTGCCAATAGCGCAGCGAGCATACTTAACGCTTATTCATGCACAATTTGATGCGGATGTTTTTTTCCCAGAGCTCAATGAAAAGCAGTGGCATTGCAGTAAATCCGTGAGCAGAATGTCTGATGAAAAAAATAAATATGATATGACGTTTTATTACTATGAGCACTGTTCCGTTACATAGCCTGCTATGCACCGGGCCACATGCACTAATAAAGAAGTGCCAATGTTAAAATAAATGAGCAAATGCTCAAAAAGTGTTTGACAAGGAAGCGTAGATGAGTAGAATACGCAGCACGCCTACGGGGCGACGATTATTAAGAACTAGAAGACAAACTGTGTGGGTGCTCTGAGAAGAAAGAGTGCACAAGAAACAAAGCAGTAAACGTTAGTAGAGATACTGACACAG
>CAXNER010000103.1:0-5197 GCA_964201315.1 Legionellaceae bacterium | reverse complement strand
CTGTTTTCCAACCATTTTTCTTCATGTAATTTGCAATTGACGCGAAAACATCGGCTTTCGAATCCCAAATATCTTTACGACCATCACCATCATAATCAACCGCATATTTGACCCAGCTTGATGGTAAAAACTGTGGCTGCCCCGAGGCGCCAGCCCACTCACCTTTAAAACGCGCTAAAGAAACATGGCCATCATTGAGAATGTGCAATGCTAAAAATAATTCTTTACGAAAAAAATCACGTCGACTTGAATCATAAGCAAGCGTTGCCAATGAACGAATGACAGGGAAATTTCCCATATAGCTTCCATAACTAGTTTCCATGCCCCAGAATGACGTGATAAAGCAAGGGTCTACGCCAAAATGATTGGCAACTTCATCTAACAGAGCCTGATTTTTCTTATATTGCTGCCTACCAACAGAAATACGATAATTATCAACACGGGAACTTAGGTATTTAGAATACGTCAAGCGGTGTTCGGGCTGGGAGTGCGAGAGCCCCTTTACCTGACGGCTAGGTTCATGGATATCAGCAAACGCTTCATCAAACACTTGAGCAGAAACTCCCTGGGCCAGTGCCTCTTGCCGTACCTGTGCTACCCAACTGCTCCAACTTTGCTGTTCTGCAACCACCAATTGAGGCAACAAAAGTCCCATCCACGTCATCGCAATAAGTACCCACTTTTTCATAACCAAGTCCCCTTTATTATTATTTTTTGTAGCGTCTTTAAGCAAATCATCGACCTATGCTATTTATAGTAAAACCTAGATTGCAGATGTGTTTTTCAAACCAACAAAAGCTCGCAATAGCATTAGAAGGCATTTTATACCTGTTTTAGGCTTTCAACGGGTTGAAAAATACATCCGCAATCTAGGTTTTGCGTAAGTCCTAATAGCCTTCATTTGTAGAGTGTATACCTTTCAGCGAATCCCCGCGACCTCGATCGCTAAGGGATTCAATTTCAATAATGACACATCACACCGTTATCTGGACTGTCGCCAATGACTCATCAATGCCCTCACCAAGTCTCTGACACATGGTTCTACCAAAAAAACATGCATTATTAAACATCACGGGTCTATGCTGTTTACCGGACACCACAGCTTCCGCAATAACTTTACCTAAGATAACAAACAGTCCAATCCCAGTAAGTGCTATTAAGATATTTGCAATGATTGGTTGCCACACCAATCGATGAGCCTGCATTTCGCCATCTTTAGTGTGGAGTACTTGACTAAACTGAGCTTTAAATTCTCTCATGGTGTCCTTCGTTGGGCTTGACTTAACTGAGCCCTGGATAAAGTCACACAGCATCCTTTCCAGATTACTCGCAAGGGTAACGACAGTGCGGCCTTTACTAACTTCAGAATCTCTCAGTTTTTCTCCATACTGCTTCAGTTTTTCAATTTTATTGAATAAATTAGCATACCGCGGATTTAAATTTAAGAATTCACTTATATTTATCTCGTCATCCATTGCATAAACGTGCTTTACGCGGAAATCAACGGGTGGTGCAATCCACTCATCCTTAATCACACGCTCTTTTTTGATAATCGCTACCACATCAAATGGAAGCCCTGATTTTAATGATAATTCAAAGAGCACTCCTTGACGCACCTCCCCTTGTACCTTTGTAAGTAATTGTTTAATAAGAACCGCATTACGAACAAATTGATCGTTAGCCAACAAGGCAAACAATAACTCCTCTGAAGGCTCGCCCTCCATCACATCGAAAATGTTCTCAAAAACATCCTGCTCGGCCGCTTGGTGCACCGCAATTAGCGGCAATATCGCTTGCACATCATCAAACTCTAACACCCTCATAAATGTCAGGAGGTCTCTTTGTTCAAGTGTTACATTAGCATTTGTAAGTAACACTCTAAATACATCAGGATTAGCACTCTGACAGAGCCTCCCAATAACGCTCTCTTTATGCGTTAAGAAACTAGTAGACCTAAAGAATTCATTGATGAGCCATTCCGGTAATGTTGAAAATACCGTACTTAATGTCTTTACCTCAAGCTCTTGCCATTGACGCGCACTTAAATCAGACCAAAAAGCGTCAACGCACCGTGGAGTATAAGTTAATCCATAAGCCACCGCTTTTTCCAACACATGGGAGTCAACGGCTGCATGTTGTATAACCAGTCGCAATAGCTCATAAGTTTGATAGCCAGGATATTGCTCAGTTCCCCTGCGTGGTAAGGACTCTAACATTGCAGATAAATGCGTTTTATCTAGGCTGTCACGCTCTGCTTTAAAAATATCAATAAGGCCATTAACATCACCTTTATTTTTATCGATGTCTTCAGATAATGCCTCAGACGGGGTCAATGTTTTGGGTAACGAAAGCCCAACCCAATGATCAGTTCCCCCTCCAGGTTTCTTAGGCAATTGACCAATGAGACCTCGATCTGTTTTAAATTTGTCGTTAGCGAGCAAGACCAACAACAATTCCTCCGAAGGATTTTGCATCTTATCTTTTATTTTTTGCAAAACGTCCTGACTAGCGCCTGGGTACAAGGCAATTTGCAGTAACAATTCCTGTACTTGCAAAGAACTCAACGCACTCATAAATGCCATGAGGTACCTTGGTTCGAGTTTTATGTAATTATTTTGGAGAAGTACACGGTATACATTAGGATCGGCACTCGCAATGAGCTTTGTAATAATGCTGTCTCGATGACTGAGAAAAATATCTGACTGAAATAACGCATTGACCACCGCACCAGGACACGTTAAAAACAACCTAGCCAAGGTTTTAGCCTCAAGCTGGTCCCATCGCTCTCCGGCTACTAGCCCAACGTCAATAGTTGCTAACATAGCGGGCAAAATAGTGGGTAGGTAAAACAATTGGGCGATAAGCCAGGGGCGTGTATCCCCATCTACCTTCCTCAACAATGTATTTACAAGCACCGCATTCGTTTGAAATTTTTCATTCGCCACTAATGCTTTCAGCACCTCGTCTGCAGGCTCCTGCAGGACTTCAATCACTTTTTGCAAAACAGCAATATCTGCGGTTTTGTACCCTACAATTTGTGGCAATATATTCTGCAGAAGCGTGGGAGCCAACATCGTTAAAAAAATATTAAGGTAATCTGTTTCAAGTTTTAGGTGGGCATTTTGAAGGAGCACACTGTATACGACAGGATCCGCACTCTCAAGAAGCGTTCCAAGGATGCTTTCACGATGTGTTAGAAAGATAGTTGAATTAAATAAAGTATCGACCACTCTACCAGGACACCTCACTACCATTTCGCCTAGTGTTGTAGCACTAAGCACATCCCACTTTTCGCGACTTAATATGTGTTGCCAAAATGGCTCCATATACCGTGGGTCGAACCTCAATGCAAAAATAATAACATCTTCAAGCACATCAGTTGACGCCGCTTGTGTATGGCCTAAAATACGTTGCAAAAATTCAATAGGCGACTCGCTGTTCTCTGGATCCAATGCTTCCGGACCCATCTCTGACAGCGCTCTAACTATCGCCTTTAAGTGTGTTTTCTGGAGAGTTGTGTAATTTTCATCAAAAATACTAGTGTAACTTTCAACATCAAGACCATTGCTTGGCGCGGTAAGACTCGCTAACACATCCGGCAAAATGTTGGGAAAAGCAAACATTTTCGTGATAACCCGAAGACGTTTTTTTGTCGATAGCTTCTTTAACAATGCCTCTACTAAGGCTGCGTTTGTTTGAAATTGTTCATTCACGAGAAATGCTTGCGACAGACCCTTTACCGAGCCTTGCATGACCGCAATGACTTTCTCTAAAACCGCTTTATCAGCGCCGTTGTACCCAACGATTAGTGGCAATATCGCTTGTACGTCTACAGGACCGAGTGTCGTCAAAAATGCCAGCAGGTGTTCTGGTTCAAGTTTTACTTGGCTATTTTGAAGTAACACACGGTATATAGCTGGGGAAGCGCTCTCAATAAGCTTCGTAATGATACTGTCATCATGTACAGAAAAAGTATTTGATTTAAATAAATCATCGACCACCTCTGGTGTGCATCTTAAAACCATTTTTGCCAATGTTTTAGCGTCAAGATGCTCCCATCTCCTATGGCTTACAACACCTCGCAAAAATCGCTCCATAAACCGTTGGTCATAGTTCAATACAAAAACCATAACATCTTCAAGCACCTCGGGAGATGCTGCACTTTCATGGTCTAAAATACGTTGCAATAATTCAGTTAGCCTTGGGCTCGGCTTTTCCAATCCACTTTCAGGCAATGCACTAACCATTGCTTTCAAGTGATTTTCACGAAATTTACTCTGATATTTATCAAAAATATCAAAGTGGTTTTCAACCGTGAGATGATTGTTTTTATCAATAATACTGACTAAAACATCTGGTAAAATACTGGGTAGCGATAATAATTTCTCAACCACTTGAAGACGTTTTTTTAAATCCACCTTTGTCAACAATGCCTTGATTAACCCTGCATCTGTTTGAAATTTTTCATTCGCCAATAATACCCGCAGCACTTCGTCTATAGGCTCCTCCATCACCTCAATAACTTTTTGCAACACAACGTTATCAACAGCACTGTGTTCAACAATTTGGGGTAATCTCATCTCTAAATCTTTAGGCGCCAAGGTTGCAAGAAATATCAAGAGGTGTTTTGGTTTAAGCTCCACTTGGCTATTTTCAAAAAGAAACTGGTGTACGTCAGGATTAGCCCCTTTAATAAGCACTGTAATGACGCTATCACTATGATCTATAAATGTAGCCGAATTAAATAAGTCCTCAATCACCTTATCAGTACACTTTAATACCATTGCCGCTAGCAATTTAGGATTAAGTAGGTCCCATCGCTGGGGTATCAAAACCTCTTTCCAACAATTTTCTACAAGGCTCTGATCATAGGTCAATACAGAAATAACACCCGCTTCGAGTACGTCCATAGACGTATCACTTGCATGCCCCATAATACGTTTTAATAAGTCTGTGATTTTTACGCAAGGTTCCTCAACCGCCCCCTTAAGTAAAGCCTTCACCATCAGCTTAAGGTGCTCACTTTGTAGTTTTCCGCGAGGAGCATGCGTATTAAATAGCGTCGTGTAAACCTCCTCGTTGAACGGGATATTGTTTGCAATAATTACTGTTAACACATCTGGCCCAATGTCCTGCATAGACGCTAATTGCATGAGCACCTTTTTGCGGTTAACCCCTGCTAACTTTTCAATCAAAA
>CAXNER010000102.1:0-5206 GCA_964201315.1 Legionellaceae bacterium | reverse complement strand
AGATGAGTACGGAGATTTGCAAGGGTTAGTCACCATGGAGGATATTCTTGAGGAGGTAGTTGGAGAATTTACAACAGACATTGCAGATTTAAGTAAAGACATTATGCAACAAGAGGATGGTTCGGTTATTGTAGATGCCAGCATTACTTTGCGTAATTTAAATCGGTTGCTTAATTGGCACTTGCCCTCTATCGGGCCGCGTACGCTCAGTGGTTTAATCATTGAATATTTAGGCTATATACCCCCGGCAGATTGTTGTTTAACGATTGAAAATTATCAGATAGAAGTTTTAAAAATCAGCGACAACATCATCAAAAGTGTTCGCATGCAAAGAGTTGGGAAAAAAAGATGGGTCTAGTCTATTTCTCTGCCACATCATTTGACTGTGTATAACGATTTAAATAATATTGCTATTGGATTGAGGTGCTTCTTTATCATTTAAAACCGGGGGCGATTACCAGGCGGAAGCAATGCGAGCTTTACATTGCTTTGGGTAAAGGACGGCGTTATATTGAAAGCGGATTTTTTCTAAAAAAGGGGATTGGGTTGATATCGAAGAGGCTAATTTATTTGTTTTGTGCAGCGCTATGGATTAACTCATTATCTGTTTTTGCAGATGCTGGGTCTAAGCCAATCTTAAATGATTCGATTGACCAGATTCAATCTAACGCGTTTTATTTTGGGGCAGGAGTAGGTACAAATATATTAAATTATACGTTTACAGATATATCGACTTTATTATCAATTCCCATTATTAAGTCACGTCTTTTTGGTCAGGGTATTTCAGGTCATTTTGTTGCTGGATACGAGGCCGGATTTAATCAATTCAGTTTGGGATTCGAAGCGTTCGGGGGGTATTCATCACAATCCATGAACTCCGTAAAAATTTTTGGACCTGGGGGTGGATTTAGAGATGTGCAGCTTAAAAGCACCTGGAGTGCTGGTGGAAGTATCCTACCAGGTTTCTTTTTATCAAGTAATAAGCGCCTGTTTTTACGTCTCGGCGCTATAGATTCAAACTTTATAAGTAATATAGTAGGATTAGGTTCATACCATTATGATAAAAACCGCTGGGGTGGGCAAATAGGCGTTGGTGGGGAGTTTTCCATACTTAATACAAAAAACCTTTCATTGCGTGGTGAATATATTTATACAACGTATCAAAATTGGAATAATGTCGGTCGATTTATTTGCACGGCGGGGCATCTTCATAATGCCAACATTAATATCGTGAGCAACGTTGTTCAATTGACAATCGTTCACCGGTTTGTATAGAAAGTAGGATTAGCGGCATGATCACCCTCTGTAATAGGTTGCGGCGTGTAGTTGGCGGGGCCAATTGTAAACCCCTCCTATTGTTCTACTCTTTCGTTGATTTCACGAGGGCGGTAAATAAGTAGCCCTTATTTCTAATGGCCTTGATAAGTATAGGATTTTTTGCATCAACTTCAATTTTTTGACGTAAGCGAGAGATTTGAATATCAATACGGCGATCGAGAGAATCCCGTTCGCTCCAATGAGCTACGTGGGATAAAAAAACTCTATCAAGAACGTGTTGTGGTTGACGCAGAAACGCCAGGAGCAGCTCATACTCTTTAGAACTCAATAGCTGCTCTTTGTGG
Organism: Legionellaceae bacterium; assembly: GCA_964201315.1. GTDB lineage: Bacteria > Pseudomonadota > Gammaproteobacteria > Legionellales > Legionellaceae > CAXNER01. The sequence continues at coordinate 3,584 of CAXNER010000102.1, read as the reverse complement.
TTGTTAAAAAGTTGTCTGGATGTGGGATAAAGACGCCAATGATCAAATACTAGAACGTCTACTTTTTTGTCAGCAGAGGGATGGTTGATTCGTTGTACCCGCCTGGTAATGGCGTTAATGCGAGCATGTAACTCACGTGGGTGTATGGGATTCATCATGAAATCATCGGCACCGGCCATGAGCATTTGAACACAAGCATCTTCATTCATGGTGTCACTCGTAATAATAATAGGACTTTCATAGTGTTGAAAAAGTGTGTCGATAATGGTTGAGTTAGCTGGGATCATTGTCCAATTGATTAATATCGCAGAGGGTGGGATAAGTACGTTATTGATTTCGGTAAAGCAAAATTTCTGAATGATTTGATAGTCAAATTGATTGAAATAGTCCTGAAGTGTCTTGTCAACCGGTTTAGTATCAAAGAGTAGTAGGTATTTTTTGTGAGGCATCAATTTGCTCCGTAATCACATATGGTGATAAAGACCACAATCCGTGTCTCACGATGAGGTATCTACAGTACTGTTTAAATGCCAATTGTAAATATAACTATTAACGATCTCGATGTGTTGTAGATGGGAACGTAAAGGCTCTTCTGCAAATTGCGCAAGATGAAGAATTAACCCTGGTACATTTCCGCCGAAATCATCTATAAACCAAGAGTATACTTTCGATACTACTAATTTGCCTTCAATGAGCTGTATGCCGCGTAAAGAATTAATGTACGCATAGGCCGCTTTATTTAATTGGTCACTCACGGTGATGCCTAAATAAGCTTCTTTGCTAAGATTTGCTCCACCAATAGTTGCATGATGAATAGCATAAATGGTGCGTGGATCATTCCATATTGGTCTGATAATACGGTTTTGTATGTCATCTAGTGATAGTTGTGTGCCGTTGATTGTCACAAGATTTGCGCCCCATGGGCCTACATTAAATAATCCAGGGGAGATATTAACATCTCGAACACTGTCCACGGGGTAATAATCAGCAACAATTTGCACGGTTAATGCGTTGTAGAGATTGATCCAGAATGCTAACTGTTCGTTGCGGTTATAGTTTTGAATGTTAATTTTTGACATACGGGCAATATAGCTTTGAAGTGACTCTAAATCAGTTTCTGTAAGATTTGGGTAGTCAACAAGATTAATGTCTTCATCGTTGGTGATAACGCATCGCGTTAAAAAATCCTGCCATTCTTGATGCGAAATAACGGTTTGTGACAGGGGGTTATGAACCTCCCATTTTGGCCATATATTTTTATGAAAGGATGCTGATGCCATGTTAGTCATTAGAAAAAGACAGAGCATTAAACTAAAACGTAATGGTGTTGAGAGCATTATATTCATAAAGTTTTCGCCCCTATTGCAAGGCGCTGTCGTATGACACGGTAACGATTAATCATGGGTTTAATCATTTAATGTGGCTCGATTGCGAAGCGCACTGCCAATGGTATTGCTATCTAGAAACTCTAATTCGCCACCAGTTGGTATTCCGTGTGCTAGCTGAGTGATATGAATGCCATGGGGGCGCAAAAGCTCCTGGATAAAGTGAATCGTAGTCTGTCCTTCAATTGTTGGGCTTAGTGCAAGAATCACTTCTTTTATATCTTCCTGAATAATCAAATCATGCAGCTTGGGTAAATTTATATCATCAGGCCCTATGCCGTCTAGAGGAGAAATTTTTCCCATTAGTACGTAATAACTGCCACGGTATACACTACTTTGCTCAATAGCCGCAACATCAGAGGGGCTTTCAACAACACAAAGTATTGCACGATCCCTTTCTGTATTTAGACAAAGAACACATAACTCGTTAGTGGTATGGTTGTTACAACGTTGGCAATGACGAATATTATGCATAGCATCTTCCAAACAGGTGGCAAGATGCAATCCGCGCTTTCGTTGATGTTGTAGCAAGTGAAACACCATCCGCTGTGCTGATTTAGGACCAACACCAGGTAGGCAGCGCAGAGCGTCCACTAAGCGAGCTAATGTATCCATAGTCAATTATTCTTTGTCGCCATCCTTCAAGAAATCGGTGGGGATGTTTAGGCCGGCGGTAAGTTGACTAATTTTTTCTTTTGACGCTTTTTCAACTTTGTCCACGGCGTTGTTGATGGCAGCAGCAATGAGATCTTCCAACATTTCAACATCTTCTTCCATTAGTGAGGGGCTTAATTTTACTTTGGTCACGTCATGACGACCGTTCATTTCAACTTTGACCATACCGCCGCCAGACTCACCAGTAACAATTAATAAGCTTAATTGTTGTTGCGCTTCTTGCATACGTTGTTGCATTTTTTGCGCTTCTTTCATTAGATTGCCAAGATTTTGATTAATGTCCATTACAGCCTCGTTCAGTCGTAGTTTTAGGGGCCTTGTTTCAATCTCGCGTTATTGGCATTAATTTATTGATTTTTAGTCACTCAATACCTAATAAATACTATATACAGGTTAATAAGGTGCTCAAAATCAATGATCTACAGCCAATTTCAAAAAATTGTTCACAGGTTCTAGTATTATAGGTCATCTTTCAGCGGTGCAATAGAATTTCTAACTAATTCAGCTGAAAATTCTTGTTGCAGTTGTTGAAAAAATGGGTCATTTTTCAGTGCAATTGTTGCGTCTTCATGCTCTATTGTTTGAGCTATTTTTCGTTGCTGCGCCGGCGATGAAATTACTTCATCGTCACTGTTGAGTGTTAATTTTACCACTTCTTTATAGTGGTTGGCTAATCCCTGTTCAATTCGGCCCGTCACTGCAGCGGTAAACACAGACCGATGACCTTTCGCTACACGTAATACAATAACAGGGCCTGATTTGCTAATAAACTCAGCATTTTCAGCTGCATTCAGTGCTAAACCACTTAATTTAAGCAATGGTACTATCGCGTTCCAATTGTTACTTTTGATGATTGGTGCTGTAGAATTTTCAGCTATAACTAGTTGAGGATTTTCTAGTACCTCGACGTGTGGCAATTGTACGGGCTCAATTTGAATGTTGGCTACATCATTTATTTGAACATCAGTACAATGAGGAGATGCAATAACGTTTGAATTGTGTTGTAGGTTCTCATGCACTAATGGCGGCGTTGTACCTTCTTGAACCGGCCTGAACGTGTGCATGCGTAATAACATCATTTCAAAACCAATGCTTAAAGTTGGAGCCAGGTGTAGATCTTCCGTGGCCTTTATGCCAATTTGATAAAATAATTGTAAATCTTCAGGCAGAAACCGGGCGCTCATTGCAAGTACATCAGGACTTGCACTAACCATTGGGTTGATATTAGGCACATTTTGAGCAATAGCCATCTGGTGTAAATAACCAAGCATTTCATCGATAACATAGTGGAAATGACCACCTTCAATTGCTATTTGTTGGCTGATGTTCATCAAGGCTTGTGCATCGGTATTGGCTAAAGCATTCAGTAATTGTAAGGCATAATCCTGTTGGGTGTGTCCAAGAATAGTCTTAACATCTTGTGTTAGTAATTTTTTTTCACAACTTGCAATGGCCTGGTCAAGCAGGCTTAGTGCATCACGAACACTGCCACGAGCGGCTGTAGCCAGTATTGCTATTGCCTGT
>CAXNER010000101.1:0-5226 GCA_964201315.1 Legionellaceae bacterium | reverse complement strand
TGAATTTTAAATGACCGATGAATGTTCAAAACCTTCGAAAGCCATGGAGGGCTTTCTAGAGCAGCATGGATGCGTATAGCGTGTTTTAAACATTCATCGGTCATTTAAAATTCAACTCACTATACTTGTTTGTAGTGGATATTTTGCGTTACAAACCCTAATTATGCCTGTATGACGCATAAATTTTTGTATTCTAAAAATACTTCGTCAATAGTTATGATGAGTTCAGAAAACACGGCCTTCAATTCATTAATGTGTTGTGCATGTCTGGCTAAATTTTCCAGGAGAACCACGTGGCGTTGCAAGGAAGGGACACCGCAAAAACAACAAGCACCATGTAATTTATGTGCTGCACGCTCTAGGCCCTTTATATTTTTCGCATGCATTAACTGTAAAAATTCATCGCGATTAAGGTGTAATTCTTCAATAAAACGGGCAAGAAACTCTCTGGCTAGAGCTTGGTTTCCTGATAATTTTTGTACACATAGCGTCCAATTGATGGCCGCGGGTTTTGGTTTATTGATGATGCGTAAAATGGCTCTAAGCAGGGTTTCTTCATCGATTGGCTTTTGTAAGCATGGCCCAATACCTGCTGTTGGTAAGAGCTCTTTTTGCAGGTCTGAGCTATTGGCACTGATTAACATAATGGGGGTGTGTTGATTAATTGAAGATGTTTGTCGAATCATGAGTGCGGCATCTAGGCCATTAAGCAGAGGCATCTGAAGGTCGAGCAGTATAGCGTCAAACTGTTTGAGGTTACAGATATCTACTGCTTGTTGGCCATCATTTACGGTCTCAATAACCGCGCTTTCACCTAGCATAGACTTGAGTAACATTCGATTGACAGCGTTATCTTCGGCGACTAATAGAGACGGTTGCATGAAGCGTAATTTCGTACGCAGATTATCCAATTCATGATTATTTGCTTTTGTTAGTGCTACTTTGTTAATTAATGATTCTATCGTGTCATGTAACTTCTGTATGTTGGGTGGCTTGAATAAAAAACCATCAGCACCTAAAGCTTTATAATCTTGAATTAGCCATTTTGAGACAAGGACTGAGGGGATTGATTGTTGGCGTAATAGTGAAGCCACCTGTTGTTCACAGCCTTGATTGACGTTAACAAAAGCGAGATGAAAATCGTTATGCGCTTTGAAAGCAGCGCCCAGTTTGTTAAATGAATCGACCTGTACACAATGGATGCCCCAGTGGCCTAAACCGTTGCAGATAGCTTCTAAATGCAACGGATTATCATCAAAGCAAATCACGTTTAAGTTTGCAAAGCGGTGAATTTGTCTTTTTTCTACCTCATAGGCGGCTAATTTTTCTAGTTTGATGTGCATGGAAAATGTAGACCCTTTGTGAATTTCACTGCTGATGGAAATGCGACCCCGCATCTGCTCAGCCAATTTTTTACAAATCACTAGACCTAAGCCCGAACCACCATAACGCCTAGTAATGGTGGTGTCAGCTTGATTAAATGCGTTAAACAAGGTTGTTTGGTCATCTGCAGATATTCCTATTCCTGAGTCGGTGACAGACAGTGAAATACTGTAATCTCTGTCAGATTCTTGTTCAATGGTGGTGCGGATTAGCACATAACCTTGATCTGTAAATTTTATAGCGTTACTCACGAGATTGCTTATCATTTGTTTCAGTCGAAGTGGATCGCCAAGCATTGTTTTTGGCACGTTAATGGCTGTTGATGGGATGAGATCAATGCCTTTTTTATGGGCGATAGGCGTTATTAATGCTAATACTTCATCAATACAGGCACGAATATCGAGAGGAATACAATCTAGGTGTAATTTACCAGCGTCCATTTTAGAATAATCAAGGATGTCATTAATGATGGACAATAAATCTTGTGCAGAAGACTTAATGGTATTGACATAATCCAATTGCAAAGGGTCAAGCTTGCTATCTAGCAGTACATTAGTAAAACCAATGACGCCATTCATGGGCGTTCGTATTTCATGGCTCATGTTGGCAATGAGCTCTGCTTTCTGTCGACTTTTTTCCTCGGTTTTCTTTTTATCGAGGGACAATTCAATGTTTTTTTCTTCAAGCAGTTCGAGGCTTTGTTGCAAGTCAGCAGTGGCTACCTCTATGTGTTGGTTTAAATCATTTATTGAGCTTAAATAATGTTTTTGTAAGTGCGCGCAGCCTTGCTCAATAATGCCAAGTTCGCCTGGGCTAACTATTTTGATTTGAGTTTCAAATTCGTTGCTTAAAATTTGTTTCATGCTGCGTCTGAGACGAGCAATGGGCAAGTAAATGCGTTTAGATAGAAAATAGTGAATGCTTAAGCTCATCAACAGACCCAAAAGGGTAATAAAAATCGTAACAATATACATTTGATAGCGTTGAATAAGCATGGATTTGGTGTCTATATCGATGGATAACCAGCCAAGAACATCATCGGCTTGAAATGCAATAGGACTCCTGGGGCTTATAAAAGGTGCAGACGAATATAAGTTAAATTTTGGTAGTGTGATGGGTGCAACAAAATTGATGGTATTGGGATTTATTTGTTTGCTTTCGATATAGTCGCCAGTGAACTCAGGTGGGCTAAATAAATTGTTCAGTGAGTGCTTGCCTCCACGATAAGCCAATAATTGTCCCTTGGCATTATAAAAAGCAAGGGCTTTTACTTCAGGGTTGATGGTAGATGCATCAATCAATCCTTGCAATGTACGGCTATCATCACGAAGGATAGCTAATTGAGCGGCAGGTAATAATTGGTGAACGTAAGCTTCGCCTAAACGTGAAACGTGTTGTTTTAAATCACTGCCGAATTGTCCATTGTAAAATAAGGCAAATAGCAGGGCGACCAGAAGCACTGGGATAAGGGTGGTAAGTCTGAGCTGATATTTAATCCCGATGCCTTTCACGCCTACACCTTAAAACTTAAAATATACCCGTGGAAGGTATATTAGAAAACAGCCTGTTGTTTAATTCTAGAGCAATTGTCAACAGGCCTTACTATCGTCTGAGCGATAGCGCGGTTTTTATCGATTACTTTGCGTTGCTGTCAAAGTCGGCTATTATAGCGCGAATATTTTATTGCTTACAACGGAGCCCCCGATGGTCGTCCGAACCCGTTTTGCCCCAAGCCCCACTGGGCTTTTACATGTTGGTGGTGTGCGCACAGCCTTGTTTTCTTGGTTATATGCTAAACATCATCAAGGTGAATTTATTTTACGTATAGAAGATACAGATAAAGAGCGCTCAACTGAAGCATCAGTGCAAGCAATTTTAGAAGGAATGCACTGGCTTGGTTTAGATTGTGATGAGGGTCCTTTCTATCAAACTGATCGTTATCCTCGTTATGCAAGTGTTGCAGAACAGCTTCTAGATGAAGGCAATGCTTACCGGTGCTATTGCAGCAAGGAGCGTTTGGAAGGATTACGTGAGACCCAACTTAGCAATAAAGAAAAACCACGCTACGATGGCCATTGTCGTTTAAAAAATGTAACGTCTTGCGACGCTGCGCATGTGGTCCGCTTTAAAAATCCATCTACTGGTGTGGTTTCGTTTAGTGATGAGGTTTATGGTGATATTCATGTTGATAACAGCGAATTGGATGATTTAATTCTGGTGCGTTCAGATGGAAATCCCACTTATAATTTTGCCGTGGTTGTGGATGATTGGGATATGGGGATTACTCACGTTATTCGTGGAGATGACCATATTAATAATACCCCTAGGCAAATCAATTTATTTAAAGCATTGAATGCGCCGATTCCAATATTTGCTCATTTACCAATGATTTTGGGTGACGATGGCAAGCGCTTATCCAAGCGACATGGTGCTGTAAGTGTGTTGCAATTTAAAGAGCTAGGTTTTTTACCACATGCCTTATTAAATTACTTGGTTAGGTTAGGCTGGTCGAATGGGGATCAGGAAATTTTTAGCATGGATGAAATGATCGCCTGTTTTGATTTAAAGAGCGTTAGCCGTGGCGTATCAAGTTTTAATTATGATAAATTATTTTGGTTAAATCAGCATTATCAAAAATCGGATCCACCTGAGACTGTAGCTCCGGCGCTTGCTTGGCACTTTATACAACAAGGTATTGATGTAACACAAGGTCCGTCACTGACTGATTTAGTAATGGTCCAAGCGGAGCGTTGTAGAACATTGGCAGAAATATGTGAAAAAAGTCGTTATTTTTATCAAGATGCGATTGACTATGACGAAGACGCAGTGAAAAAGCATTTGCGCCCGGTCATTTTGGCGCCCTTAACCGCTCTTTATGAACGGTTGAGCAACGTTGATGTGTGGCAAGGCGGTGTTTTGCAGCAATGCATCAATGATGTGAGTGCAGAATTTGACATTAATATGGGAAAAATTGCCCAGCCTTTGCGGGTCTCTGTAACGGGTAGTGGTATGTCGCCCTCGATCGACATGACGCTGATGCTTCTCGGTAAGCGGCGTGTCCTACAGCGTTTGGAGCATGCATTAACGCTTATTCGTGCACGGGCCGAGGCTAACAAAGAGTCTTAAAAAAACAGGTGCCCACCATCATCTGATTGCTTGTCAAAATGCAGAGATGGTGGTTGCTTGGCTTAAATATAAAATCTCGCGTGACGAGTATATCAGTGCATGGCAGTATACAATGGTCTAGGAATGTCTCTTTCTTGAATAACGCCGCAACCCGTATTAAAGAAGGCGGTAATTGTATCACCCAGTACTGTTTTGTCTCTTAGTTCTTTAATGAAGTAATCCTTTCTTATGGCCTCTATTGTGTCCGGTAATTGATCGCTTAATGAGGCATCAACAAGGGTTAATAGGTCCATAAAATTGTACATCAATACACCACCTGAGCGATTAACTAATTTACACCTTTCAGCATTTTGTATGAAGAGTCTGTTTTCGCCATCAGTAAGTGCAGACACGGTCGTAAGTCCACCCAGTAATTGAATCATCTGATAAACGGTTTTAACGTGCTCTACCGTCAATTGAGTAATATCAGTAGTGGCGGCCAGTAGGTAGTGCGCTGAGAGAGGCGTTGTTTTGGCGCCGTGGCAAATTAAATACATAAATAAATCTTTGTTTCTTGTTTTACATGCCAGCTCAATAGGTAACAAATAATGGTGATTAATCGGATAGTCAAAGCTAACACCATGGTTCTCAAGAATATCTAGCATCTCAATATTAAGTGGATTTTTCGCCAATGCATTAGATAATGGAGACTCATGGTTGGGCAGAATTACTTGATTA
>CAXNER010000100.1:0-5256 GCA_964201315.1 Legionellaceae bacterium | reverse complement strand
CGATCCAAAACATCTTAAACGAATTTAATGCGTTCAAAAAAGAAAAGCTTGATGAGAAAAATAGCCAGGGAGCCCTGAAGTATCCTGAAAATAGTTTTACACATGAAAAAATAGATGGGCCTCCAACGATTCATATTTTTACCTTTCCCGACGATGAATCAATGAATCAATTTCTTGAACAACTATTGAGTAAGAATATGGTCAAGCACTCCAATAACTCACAAGAAATACCTAACTCTCAACAATGGTCGCAACAAAAAATGAAAGAGTCCGTATCAGGCTTAAGATCTGGTGGACCATCTACGAATGAAGAGCAGCATGTATCACCAACGCCCTTCAAGCCAACACCACGTTAAATAATAACGAGTTGACGGATAGGAAATGCACCGGTCTTTAAGCCTAAAACTCAGCTGTGGAAGGTATATTTTAGTCATGTGAGTAGACCCACTAGAGAGACCGTCTGAGTCTACTTGCATGATATATTATTAAATGTTCTCTCTGTACAAATTAAAGTGTGCTACAATCCTCTGTTTTGTCGAAAGAGCAACCGTATGCAGCCACTTTTAAATATTGCCATAAGTGCCGCGCGTCAAGCTGGCGATATTATTGTTCGCCATATGGAACAACTTGACCGCATCAAAGTTACCGCTAAAAGCCATAACGATTTTTTTTGTGATGTTGATATAAAAGCTGAGCAAGCCATTATTAACACCATTCATAAAGCCTATCCTGATCACGGCATCATTGCTGAAGAAAGCGGCATACAAAATGACGATGCTGAATCCGTATGGATAATCGACCCTCTTGATGGTACCAATAACTATTTGCATGGTTTTCCATTTTACGCTGTGTCCATTGCACTTCGAGTGAAAAATCGAATTGAACATGCGGTAGTCTATGACCCATTACGGCACGAATGTTTTTCTGCCAGCCGTGGACGTGGTGCGCGATTAAATGATCGCCGCTTACGTGTATCAAAACAAACCCAACTCAGCGCAGCAATGCTAGGCACAGGCGTCTCCTTCCGTGACGCAGGCCTTGAGCAACGCTATTTACCAACGCTTGAAGCTCTGTTTGGCAAATGCGCAGGCGTTAGACGAACGGGCTCTGCAGCGCTTGATTTAGCGTATGTAGCCAGCGGACGATTAGATGGATGCTGGGAATTTGGTTTACGACCATGGGACATCGCAGCCGGCTGCCTATTGATTCAAGAAGCAGGTGGTTTAGTTAGCGATATACAAGGTGGTGAAGATTACCTTCTACATGGTGATATTGTTGCAGGGACGCCTAAAGTATTTAAAGCATTACTGCAAACCCTAATGCCCGTAATAATGCAAAATAAGTAACGCCACACGTTAATGCAAAGCCACTACTGCATTCGAGCTATGATTGAGAGCCAATAACACTATTATTGTTGATACAATCTAGCTCAATAATCCTATCAGCCATCTGAATGGTTTCATGACGATGAGCGATTATTATTTGAGTAATATCTAGTTTTTTTAAAGACTGATTAATATTCATCTCATTCTCCATGTCCAAATGGCTTGTTGCCTCGTCTAGAAACAATATCTTCGGTTGCTTATAAAGTGCCCGAGCCAATAATATTCGTTGTTTTTGCCCACCTGATAAGGTTGAGCCCATATCGCCAACCAAGGTTTCATAGCCCATTGGCAATTTACAGATTGCATCATCAATACACGCTAATTTTGAGACACGATAGACGCGTTCAATATCCATCTCAACATCAAAAAAAGAAATATTTTCAATGATTGAGCCAGTTAATAACGAGTCCTCTTGCATCACTGATGCCGTTAAATCACGGTAGTTTTTCAACCCAAAATCCTTGATAGATACGTTATCAATGTAAATTTCGCCAGCTGTCTTCTCAAGCAAGCCCATCATCACTTTTAATAACGTTGATTTACCACACCCTGATGGGCCAACAATCGCTACCTTTTCGCCTGCTTTGATATCAAACGTCACATTATTTAAAATAAAACGATCCCTTGGATGATAGTTGAAAGAAACATTCTCTAACGATAAAGAACCCTTCATGTCAACGGCTAGCCCTGATCCTGAGTGCATCACCTCCGGTTGTTGAAACAAGATATCACTTAACCGATTCAATTGAATTGCAATTAATTTGTAGTCAAATATATGCTGTATAAATGAGGTTGCCTTGTTTACCAATAATAGCCGATAGGACAAAAACGCCATAAGCATACCTAGGGAAAATTTATTATCCAAAACAAGCGATGCACCTGCACAAACCACGATTATATGCTCAATGTGAAATAAAAATTGCTGAGCAACCTGATAGAGAACGTTCATTTTCGAAACAATAATGTCAGCATTCAATGAATCAATATAACAATTTCGCCACGTATTAAACCGAACATGTTCCTTTAAGAATGATTTAATAGGAATAATGCCCTGTAAAGTCTCCAAAAAGACGGTCATCGCTTTAGCATGCAGATGTATCGATGACTCGGTTTGTTTTCTTAATTGATGATAAGACACATAGCGAAAGCCCAAGCAAATAAGTAGCGCTATAGTGACTAATGCCGTAAGAAACTGGCTGTATATCACCATCACGACAAGGGTGAGGATTATCATAAACCCATCTAAAACAGTATTCACAAAATCCGTACTGATTTTTTTCTGGATAAGATCTATAGACTGAAATTTTGAATAAAGATCGCCTTTGTGCCGCTTTTCAAAAAAATCTAATGGTAATTTTAAGATATGTTTGACGACATTTGATGAGAACTGCTCAGTAAGATTGCTCGTAAAATACACAACCAGATTTCCTCGAACATATTCTGCAAAAACCTGCATCACGACTAAAATAAAAAAACCAACTGAAATAACATACAAATTACCACGCTCACTAAAACCAATCACATCATCTGTTACATATTGCATAAAAAGAGGGTTTAATAAGCTTAAAACTTCAATGGATAACGATAATATAATGAGTAAAACAAGAAATTTATTAACACCATGAACCGTTTTAAACAACTGAAACAATGTCAGTTTTTTGTCATGCCTAATTTTTTCGAAATCAATAGATTTTTCAATCTCTAAAACAATACCCGTAAATGATTGGGAAACCTCCTCTAAACTGCAATGACGAATGCCAATCGCAGGATCGTGAATAATAATCTTATTTTTTTTTACACGCTTTAACACTACAAAATGATTCATGTTCCAATGCAAAATTGCAGGACATTTTACCAAATACAACGCGTCCAAAGGAACCTTTACTGGCCTTGTGACAAAGCCTAGACCCTCAACTAACTGATTAATATCTAAAAGCGTAACGCCTCTACTAGACGTTTTAGTAAGACTTCTAAGAGCAAATAAATCCAGGTGATGCCCCCAAAATTGGCTGATCATAGCAACACAAGCGTGCCCACATTCAGCCCGTTCATTTTGCAGAATAATTGGTAATTTAGGTGACTTATTAAAACAAAGTCGGGCATCTGTTGAGATCATAGAAACACACCTCCATAAAAACTATATATCGGATCTAGAATCCACTGCCAAATTTTTCGTTTAGACCCCACAATAACAGCAGAAATAGTCATACCCTGCTGTATTTTTCTATCAGCACCATAAACCGTCACAAATTGCCTATCAAGCAACGCTGTAACTTTGTAATAAGGATGACCAATGCGTATGGGCTTGTCTTCTTCATCATCTGTCAAAATACTGCGACTAATATCTCGGATGGTGCCTTTGGATATTCCAAAACGCATATAAGGATAGGCATCATAGCGAAGAATAACTTGGGTGTTAGGGTGTAAAAATCCAGAATGCTGAATAGGTATGTATAATTCCGCTATTAAATCAGACTCACTAGGCCGTATTTTTATCAGTGGCTTAGTCAGATTTGTGTATTGACCTTCATGATAAATAACACTCGAGATTACACCATCGATCGGGGAATAGATCACATAGGATTCGGCGTGTTTTTGATTGATAATAGCCACCTCAACGGCATTTCTTTGATGCTCAAGCGCAATAAATTCATCATGCTTTTCATGATAAGTCGTCAAAGAAATGTATTTTTTTTCTAATAATCCCTTTAAAGATTTCAAGTGTATTTCTTTATACAAAAGCTCTTCATCAATCAACTGTTTCTTTTTAATAAGCATAGCGCGCACACTGTTTTGATTCTTTTTATCTAAACGTTCATTCTGAGTATCAATTATAAACAATCGATCTCCTTTTTTTATTTTGTCGCCTTGTTTGATAAAACACTTCGCAATTACCCCAGTTTTACTTGGGTAAACACGGGCCATGCCTTTTTCTGATTCAAGGTAACCTTGCACAATAAATTTCTCAGAAAATTCAGCTTGAATAACAAATAATAAAACACCAAAAACAAGCATTAGAATACCTGTGGTTAACACCGTGTAATGCACTGGTGTATTGATTAATACTGAGCCGTAATTAGTGTTTTTTCTACAATCAAATACTTCAGATCTAAACAAGCGCGTCTGGTTCATAACGGTCATCATATGTTTATGTGCGATGTTGTTACCGAAGAAGGATGCTCCAGAGAGCGCTTGCCAATTTACGCAAGGCTCTTTTGAGCACCCAATAAGTGATACAATCCTAAGTGGTTTTAGCCGCAGAAACCCACTTTTCCCAAGCCATAATGTTAGTCTCACCAAAATCTTGCCCACTAATTTTCTTTAGAAGCAAATAGGCCAGACTGTGATTATTGGGTTGCTTTAATCGCAACATAGCCACTAGATTAACGCCACCTTGGTTAATGATAATAGTCTTGGCTGTGTTTGTGTCCGCTACGGTAAGCAATATATAAAGTGCTTTATTTCTATCTGTAGTAACAGGCGAATTCAAGACATCCAAAAATGGCGAGATATCTAGTCGAGTGATTTTTGCCTTCTCCATGGTGCCTCCAATCACTCGCATTGCAGCGTTACGAACACCAGGGTCTTCATCATGTACAAACGGGGATAATACTGAAATAATTTGATGTGGGTCATGCAAATGCCCGATTAAATAAGTAGACGCAATTCGACGTTCCGGATCAGCCTTTTTATCATTTAATGTATCTAGAATTAGTTTTCTTTCCTTGATTACACCTGTATTAAAGATTTTTAAATATGGTTTTAGCTCCTTATTGTTAAACCCACCAAAGCAATGATACACAGGGCATTCTTGATTTTTTTCACCTGCAGACCCATTCAACAACATTGGGGTACTAATACGGGTGTAGAT
>CAXNER010000099.1:0-5273 GCA_964201315.1 Legionellaceae bacterium | reverse complement strand
ACAGATCAAGGCTTGGTCGCGAAAAAAGAAAGATCAACTGATTAATACATTAAATCCTGAATGGAACGATTTATATCGATCGTTATGTTAGAGATTGTGCCACTGCAGGGAGATCCCTCGCTTCGCTCGGGATGACGTGGGGAGTTACTATTATTTTTATAAACCCAATTCTTGAAATATTGAGGCTACCGTCTGTTAACCGCACCCGAACCACAGGCTTTGTTTTTTAACGCAATAAGAACAAAAAACTTGCCTCAATACATTAATTCAACCACTTTTAATCAGAAGCATTCGCAACTTCAGTAGCATAACGTTATAATTGCCGAATTTTGTACGATAAGAAGGTCCCCCATGAATGCTTCGCTGTTCGAAATAGCCGCCATTGTCCAGGGCGTAGTCGTTGGTAATGAAAATCTAACGATTTCTGCATTATCCCCCATTGATAATATTACGGCCAACGCGCTGGTGTTTGCCGAAGGTACTGATAATTTAAAGCGCGCTGAAACATCCAATGCATCGGCCATTCTGGTGGCAAGTAATGTGCATGTTGTCAATAAACCTGTCATTCAAGTGCCCAATCCATTTGTAGCCTTTATCAAACTATTAAATCATTTTTATCCTCCACGTAAACCAAACGCTGGCGTTCACCCAACAGCGGTGGTTTCTAATGATGTAATTCTTGGCGAAGGGGTCGCTATCGCACCTTATGTTGTTATTGAATCAGGCAGCGTCATTGGTGATAACTGTATTATTAAAAGTCATGTGCACATTGGTCATCACGTTACCCTTGGCAACAACACGACTATCCACCCACACGTAACCATCTATGATAATAGTCAAATCGGTTCACGCGTGTGCATTCATGCCTCGACCGTTATTGGTTCCGATGGTTTTGGTTATACGTTAGAAGGGGGGCAGCATTTAAAAGTCCCCCATGTAGGGCATGTTGTTATCGGAGATGATGTTGAGATTGGTGCAAACACCGTTGTTGACCGAGCAACTCTTGGAACAACCGTTATTGGAGAGGGCTCAAAAATTGATAACTTGGTGCAAATTGCTCATTCCGTAAAACTTGGCAAGCACAATATTCTTTGCGCCTTTACAGGCATCGCTGGCAGCACCATCAGCGGCGACCACGTGATTTTTGCCGCAAACGTTGGCGTCAGCGAACACGTTCGAATTGATGATGGCGTAATATTGGGTGCACGCGCAGGGGTTCCACCAAGAAAGCATCTAAAACAGGGCAATATTTATTTAGGCAACCCAGCAAGGCCTAAGGACAAAGCGATAGAACAGGAACTAGCTACAACGCGCATTCCATTTATGCGTAAAAACTTAAAAGCATTAGGCGAAAGGGTAGCGCAATTGGCAGAACGCATAGAACTCATCGACAAGGAGAATTCATAACCATGCCAAGCCCCCTGGTTTTGGTTGATGGCTCGTCCTATTTTTTTAGAGCCTTTCACGCACTCCCCCCACTGACAAATTCAAAGGGTCAACCAACGGGTGCCATTTATGGCGTTGCCAATATGGTTAAACGCTTGATCAAAGATTATCAGCCTCAACAATTGGCTGTCGTTTTTGATGCCAAGGGGAAGACGTTCCGTAACGAATGGTACCCTGCGTACAAAGCTAACCGAGCAAAAATGCCCGATGAATTAAGCTCTCAATTTCACCCATTAATTGAGCTCTTAAGGGCAATGGGCTTGCCTTTATTGATAGTTGAGGGGGTAGAGGCAGATGATGTCATTGGTACATTAGCGCTTAAAGCCACGCAGCTTGGCATGCCCGTCGTGATATCCACTGGTGACAAAGACATGGCTCAATTGGTCAATGACCATGTGACACTTATCAATACCATGAGTAACCAAGCGCTCGATTACAATGGCGTGATAGAGAAATTTGGCGTGACCCCCGCACAAATGATCGACTATCTAACCTTGGTTGGTGATGTATCAGACAACGTGCCGGGCGTTACTAAATGTGGTCCAAAAACCGCTGTTAAATGGCTAAGTACCTACCATACTTTAGATAAATTGGTTGCGGATGCTCCGCATATTGGGGGTAAAATTGGTGAGCATTTACGCGCGAGCCTGCCCCAACTGCCGCTATCGAAAAAATTAGTTACCATCAAGACCGATGTACCACTTCCTCTAACACTGGCAGAATTGACGCCCAGCCCCCCAAACCACGAACAGCTTATAACGCTGACCCGTGAGCTCGAGTTTAAAAACTGGCTTAAGGATTTATTGGGAAACGATGAAGAAAAAAAAAACATAGAACCCCAAGCGTTGAGCGCGACTACACTTTCTTATGAAACAATCACAGAACAGTTACAATTTGAACGATGGCTTGAAAAACTTAAATCCAGCACTCTATTTTGTGTCGATACTGAAACCACGAGTATAGATGCCATCTCTGCTGAAATTGTAGGGATTTCACTTGCCATTGACGCTTCAAATCCTGCTTATATTCCACTTGCTCATGATGATGGTAGCCCCCAATTAGACCGTCAAATTGTCCTGGACTCGCTCAAGCCCATCCTTGAAAATCCCAACATTGGCAAAATCGGCCAAAATTTAAAATATGATTACAACGTGTTTAAAAACCACGGCATTGTGCTAAAAGGCATAACCTTCGATACAATGCTTGAGTCCTACCTATTAAATAGTGGGGCTGGTCGTCACGACATGGACTCTCTAGCCTTAAAATATTTAAATTATAAAACCATTAGTTTTGCTGACGTTGCAGGCGTTGGCGCAAATCAACTTCGCTTTAACCAAGTTCCAGTCACAAACGCTGCACCTTATGCGGCTGAAGACGCCGAAATCACCTTGAGACTTCACCAAACATTGTACCCAATGATGGATGAAAAATTAAAAGGGCTACTGCATGACATAGAAATACCATTGCTTACTGTCATTGCTGAAATGGAGCGCCATGGTGTCCTGATTGATGAAGACACCCTCTTAAAGCATGGTGAACGCCTGAAGATTCGTATGATTGATTTACAAAAAGAAGCTATTTTATTAGCAGGAAAGGACTTTAATTTAAACTCTCCAAAACAATTGCAAGAAATACTATATCAAGAACAAACGCTACCAATACTCGCCAAAACACCAACGGGCCAACCATCAACCGCCGAATCTGTTTTGCAAGAATTGGCCTTTGATTATCGACTACCGGCTGTCATTTTAGAATACCGCGGTTTGAACAAGCTAGTTTCCACCTATATTGACGCTCTACCAAAACGCATCAACCCTACAACGCACCGCGTGCATACCTCCTATAATCAAGCGGTGACCGCAACAGGGCGCCTATCATCTAGCGAACCGAATTTACAAAACATTCCTATTCGTAGCGAAGAGGGGCGGCTAATCCGTAAGGCCTTCATCGCACCTGCCGATCATGTTTTACTATCAGCAGATTACTCACAAATTGAATTACGCATCATGGCTCATTTATCACAAGATGCAAATTTACTTAAAGCATTTGCCAATGGCTGGGACATCCATACAGCTACTGCCAGTGAAATTTTTGCGGTTCATTTAAGTGATGTCAGCCAAGAGCAACGCCGCAGAGCGAAAGCGGTCAATTTCGGCTTGATTTATGGCATGTCAGCCTTTGGCCTTGCCAAACAAATAGGTGTAGAACGGCAAGATGCACAACAATACATCGATCGTTATTTCCAACGCTACCCCGGCGTGCTTGATTACATGGAAAGAACACGTAAACAAGCGCATCTTCAAGGTTTTGTTGAGACCTTGTTTGGGCGTCGATTGTATTTGCCAGAAATCAACGCGCGCAATATGATGCGACAAAAGGCTGCTGAACGCACAGCTATTAATGCCCCCATGCAGGGCACTGCTGCCGATATCATAAAAAAAGCCATGTTAGCCGTTGCTAATTGGCAGACCACACAAATTTACCCTTATATGCGCATGATCATGCAAGTCCATGATGAATTGGTGTTTGAAGTTCATCGTGACGCAATAGAGCCCGCAAAACATACCGTTCGCCGCCTAATGGAGCACGCGGTTGAACTATCTGTGCCCCTGCTAGTATCTATCGGGGTAGGACGCGACTGGGATGAAGCACACTAGCACTGGCACTGGCACTGGCACTGGCACTGGCACTGGCACTGGCACTGGCACTGGCACTGGCACTGGCACTGGCAGAGATTGTGAAAAAACAAACACATCAAATGAATATTTTATCCAAATAATCTAACAGTGATTGTCTGTCTACCGGAGACTGCGTTAAACCAATGTATTTATCTGGCCGAAGCAATATTAAACTAGGACGATGAATACGTTCTTTTTCATCAATCCATATTGTCCCTGGAAAACTCAAGCCAATTGGCTCGCTCAATACAACAAGATGGGGAGTAATGAGCGTCGGATACCTGGCAAGGATATGCGTGGCTAACTCTGCTAGATTCAGAACTTCCGAGCATTCAGCACCTGCAAATAAGAATAAATGGTGGGCAGTACCCTGAATGATTGTATTCAATGATTGTGCTTTTTTATTGGCTGCGTCAATCAACTTAAAATCAGCCAAAAAAGTTCCTGCCTTAATGTGCTTAAAATGAGCCCGATCACTAACCATGGGGCTATCTGTGTAAGATACGTTTAACTCGGCTATATCGGTAGCAAATTTAGTCCTGATAAAACGTCTCGACATCATCATAGAGATAAACGCGTTGCGCAAAGCGACCAGGAGGGGACTTTTCAATAAGATCATTTTTGTCATCATGTCAGTCTTTTTTAACACGGCTCGCCCAACCGGGTACCTTTCTATATGATAACTATCCAAAATAGACGTTGGAGCAACATTTTTCTGAACCAATGCTAATTTCCAAACCAAGTTATACACATCTTGAATCCCGGTGTTTAAACCCTGCCCGCCCATAGGGCTATGAATATGGGCGGCATCCCCTGCAAAAAAAATACGTTCTTTTCGATACTGTTGAATTTGACGGTGGTGTAAATTAAATTTTGTTATCCAGATGGGGTCAGACAATGTAGCGGGATCTGAACTTCGACGGTTAAATGCCGCTGTAATATCCTCCATCGTGGGCTCATCCGCTTGCTCTGGGGCCATCATCACCAAGCGGTAACGTTTGTTCCTCATTGGAAAACAAGCTAACGCACCTTCTTCGTGAGGGTAAAAAATCATACGATTAGAAGGCATGTCCCAATCCATGATTAAGTCAGCTAGCCACCAATTTTCCTTGTATTCCGCGCCTAGAAACGCCATTTTTAGTAAATGCC
>CAXNER010000098.1:0-5284 GCA_964201315.1 Legionellaceae bacterium | reverse complement strand
TGTATATCAGGCCGATATTTTCAAGCCACAAAAAGCACTTCACGAGCAGTTTGACTCGATATCAATGAATTATCTTCTGCATTGTTTGCCAGGTGACATGAACAATAAAGCGCTGGCAATTGCAAATGCAGTGGCTATGTTAAAACCTGGGGGCATCCTGTTTGGCGCCACAATAGTATCTGATGATCATCTTCAAACATACCTGAGTCGACGGTTAGCCGGTTTTTATAATAAAAAAGGTATTTTTTCAAATCAGCAGGACAATTACCATTCTCTAAATAGTGCGCTTAAAACCCATTTGTCAGGTGTTGATATTACCCTTGTTGGTTGTGTAGCCCTTTTCAAAGGCTATAAGACCCACGGGCTTTTCATGAGTTAAATTTAATCATAATCACATCGAAGTGATGCCCCGGCGTGATTTATGTGAAAATAAAGAATAAGCTTCCACCCTCTAAAGCCATTCAGAACCGAATTTATCCGAAAGAAGGGTGTGTGTGCCAAATCAGTTGATGGAGCAAATCACAAGTCAGACGGTGATGACAAAAGCTTATGAATGGCTGTGCAAAAAGCGCATCGATTATTCAGCGAATTCGGACATTTGGGATTTACGACGAAACTGGATGCAAATTCAGCCACAACTGCAACGCGAGTTATTATCTGGAGATTTTCAGTTCTCACCACAAACACAATATCGTTTTACCGATGGAATGAAAGTCGTGTGGGCGGCGGTGGATTCGTTGGTGTTGAAATGTGTGGCCATCATATTGACACCCTTGCTTGCCTCAGAATTATCCAGCCGCTGCTTTAACATCAAAGGCCACGGGGGACTTAAAGCGGCCGTACGTGAAACGGATGCGGCCCTCACAGAGCATGCCCATATTTATCGCAGTGATATTTTAGGTTACTACGCCTCTATTCAACACGAGAGTTTGCTAACACAACTAAAAGCCCTTATTCCCGATGAGCGGGTGATATCGCTCATTGCTAAAAGTTTGTGTCGCGTTGAAACCTATGGTGGTGAGTATTATGACATTGATAAAGGTATTTCTATCGGCTCGCCTTTGTCACCACTTTTAGGCGCTATCGCATTAAAGCCACTGGACGATGCGATGGAAAAATTACCCGTGTTCTATGTTCGATACGTAGACGATTGGTGCATTTTAGCTAAGTCTAAATACAAGCTACGGCGCGCGATAAAAAAAATGCATCGGGTGTTAGAGCAGTTACAACTGAAAACTCATCCTGATAAAACGTTCATTGGACGTCGTGAAAAAGGGGTTTCATTTCTTGGCTATCAATTAGGGACAAACGAATTGAAAATAGCCGAGGCCTCCATCAAAAACTATCAGGCTAAGCGTTTACAGCTTCAGGAGCAACAAGCGCCCCATCAGCGCTTGGTAGACTATAGCCGTCGGTGGTTGAGATGGTTTACAGCAGGGGTTAGGTTAAGCGAGGACTATGTGGCAGGCGTGGTGGATGAGTTACTGGGGATACTTGGCGGAGATTTGGCGTTAACAAGGCATGAGATGTTCACTCCTTGCCCCGCATAACATAAAAGCGGCACCCTGCTAGTCGCTGAGGGCGGGGTGACAACACCCACCGCATAGGGTGTGTCACCCCCGTCTCTCCGCGCGTTGAAGGCCGTCGGTCGTCAAGGACCCTCTAGCCTTTCGCTGGCGGATGATCAATTCCTTACGGGTGGTAAATAGGTCATCCGTTGTTATGTAGATCGCCGACCTAAGGGTTAATGAATTCAGCCTGCGAGGATCAATAGGAGCCTCCAGAATTTCGTATTTTATCCGCTTCGGGCCAGCAACTACACTTCAATAGTTCTTCTATGGTTCAGTCTCCGGGCTCAGAATTTAGGGGTAAGATACGTTATTTTTATCATATTCTTAACGCGTCGTAGTCATCGACAAAAACACTTACCCCATTATAATCGCCCATACTAACGGAACCATCCAAATTTTTCAAATGAAACATCCAGCCCCCATCGACAGCAGTGGGATTCATCAATTCGACAGGAATCGCTTGAGCCACGCCCTTATCATTAGTTTTCAAATCAGCATGAACGATAGCGGCATTAGGAGGATTATCTTGAAAGCTATTAGGCCCTTTAGACCAATCAGTCATAAGAGCATCCATGGTAATAAAGCCTGCACGCCTCACAGGCCTATCACTAAAATATAAGACTTTATTATCCATGCCTTTAAGAGTAAGGGTATAACCAGTATCATCTTTAGCAATAACAGCCGTATCGGCCTTCAAGACAAATAAGAGCGACACTTTCTGTTGATTTTTACCTGCAACAGCAGGCTTAGTTAAAGACTGAGTATCAGCTTGAACCATCACAGGGACAGTGCAAGTCAATCCCACTAAAGCTAAAGACAGAGTCAATCTCGATATAGGATTCATAAAAGGCCTCGTTGGTTTATATTCAATCATACCGCATTAAAATAAGTATAGACCAACTTTAAATAAAGGATGTCGTCCACCATTTTTTGATAAGACGCAGGTAGAATGGCGGGTCTTTTCAGTCATAAGTCCCAGTGTTTGGAGCACTATAATTGAGGGCACATTGGGTTTAGTCATAAAAGAACGATTGCCGGAAGACCATATTCCTATTGATGGCAAAAAATTAAAAGGAACCCGGTGCGAGTCGAAAGGCATTCGTGCTATCCAAATGGTCAGTGCCTGGAATTTTGCGAATAAGCTCGTACTGGCTGATGTGGCAACGGACAGCAAGTCTAACGAGATTAAAGCCATTCCTTTGCTGCTGGACCTTCTGGAGTTAGAAGGATGTACGGTGTCCATTGATGCGATGGGGTGCCAATCCGTCATACTCGAGTCCATTATTAATAAAGGTGGTGATTTCGTAATAGGCTTAAAAAAGAACCAGCCTTCTTTATATAATGCGGTTATTTCATACGCAAAAGCGCATGGTGAACAAGAGAGTAATTTAATAGGGGATTCTTTTGATGACAGCCATGGGCGGCTGGTAAGGCGCCGATATTTTGCGTTTCCAATACCAGAAGCAGCCAAATCGATGGGTTAGTCTGAGCCACTACATTTGAATACGTTTTTAACAAAAGCGGTTAGCTCATTTATAGGAATAAGTTTTGCATCCTTTTCATGACGGGCTTTGTACTCGACCACGTCTTGTACCAAATTACGTTCACTGATGACTAAGCGGTAGGGGATACCGATTAAATCGTTATCGGCAAATAAAACGCCAGGTCTTTCGTTGCGGTCATCGAGCAGTATGTCTAGCCCCATTGCTCTAAATTGCAGATATAGCTTATCTGCCGCTTCTTTGACAACAGCGGAGCGGTGACCATTGATAGGTATAATGACCAATTGAAAAGGTGCTATATTTTGTGGCCAGATAATGCCTGCGTCGTCATGGTGTTGCTCGATTGCTGCAGCTACAACGCGCGAAATCCCCAGTCCATAACAACCCATCATTAGGATTTGTGGAATACCTTTTTCATTGAGCACGGTTGCTCCCATTGCTTTCGCATACTTATCGCCCAATTGAAAGATGTGGCCAACTTCAATGCCGCGGCAAGCGCGTAACGTGCCCAAGCCATCAGGGCTTTTATCACCTTCCTTCACGTTACGTAAATCATAAGCCTCTTGATAGTGCGCATCCCGACCCCAAGCGGCATCAATATAATGCAGGCCTTCATGATTTGCTCCACAAACAAAAGATGTCATGGCTAGTGCATGATGATCGACAATGACAGGGATAGTGATATTGACGGGTCCAACAGAGCCTATTGGGGCTTTTATAGTTTTTAAAATCACGGCCTCATCGGCAAATTGCAAGGGGGATTTTACAAGGGGGTGCTTAGCGGCTTTAAGTTCGTTTAACTCGTCATCGCCTTTCAGGACGAGCGCTATCAAAGGGGACTCAACACCTTCAACAATTAATGTTTTAACCGTCTGCTCCGGACCAATTTGTAAAAATAAAGCAACTTCTGCAATGGTTTTTTGGGCTGGGGTCTCGACGTTGGTCATGGATTTTTTTGGGTGGTCAGTGGCTTTATTGTGTATCTTACTCGTTGCTTGTTCTATGTTTGCAGCGTAAGTGCCATTGTCACTATAAAAAATCAAATCTTCACCAGAATCAGCTAATACTTGAAATTCATGTGAAACAGCACCACCAATGGCACCTGTATCTGCTTCAACGGCACGGTATTTGAGACCGAGTCGGTCAAATATACGGCAATAGGTTTGGTACATAAGCTCATAGGTGCGTTGCAGGCAATCAAGCGTTAAGTGAAAGGAATAGGCATCTTTCATGGTAAATTCGCGCGCGCGCATGACACCGAATCTTGGCCTAATTTCATCACGAAATTTGGTTTGAATTTGATAAAAATTTGAAGGTAATTGTTTATAAGACTGCAATTCGTGGCGCATTAAATCGGTAATAACTTCTTCATGCGTTGGACCAAAACAATAGTCACGTCCATTGCTATCTTGCATTGTTAAAAGTTGGCCGCCAAATGTTTCCCATCGCCCTGTTTCTTCCCATAGTTCTCGAGGCTGCACGGCGGGCATTAATAGTTCCATGGCTAACGCATTATTCATTTCTTCACGTACAATTAACTCAACTTTACGCAGTACTTTTAATCCTAGCGGCATCCATGTGTATAGACCTGAGCCTAATTTTCGAATCATTCCAGTTCTTAGCATCAATTGGTGCGAAACAATTTCCGCATCGTTTGGGGTTTCTTTAAGTGTTGATATTAACCATTGTGATGCGCGCATGCTTGTTCCTTACAGTTAAGCAATATAATTGTAACCTCAATAACTCTGGAGGGGGTATTAATGTTTTTTAAACTCAGCGAAACCTCGCTATATAGTTAATGTGTTGATTTATATTGATTTCCAGCTTTCAACGAACTTAAAAACATTAATGTTTCCGGGAGTTATTGAGACGTTATATATACTTCGATTTAACATATGATTGTTCAACTATTTTCCGAGTTGATTAGTTTGCTTAATTTATCGTTTAATTTACTCGTTTTTTTCTTCGAAAAGCGCTCTACTATGGACGAAAAATCTTTGAAATTAACCTCACCACTATTCACATCATATACGGCGCCGACCAAACCAATCTCTTCTTGATCGGTCATAAGGCGTAATATGTCACTATCCTGATAAATATGTTGCAATGTGTTTGCAATGTTTAGCTCAGTAACATTGTACATAAACTCGATGTTGTTACTGTTACGATGACCAGTTGTTTCTGTTTCGGCGGTAATTGCCGGTTTAATTT
>CAXNER010000097.1:0-5297 GCA_964201315.1 Legionellaceae bacterium | reverse complement strand
CGGCAAGCGTCATCTAAAATGGGAAACATTACCTCTATTCGTGTATATAAATTACGCTCCATGAGATCGGCGCTTGAGCAATAATAGTGTTCTTCATCGTCATGTCGAAAATAATATACACGGTGGTGCTCAAGAAAACGTCCAACGATAGAGACGACTCTTATATTGTCTGATATGCCAGGTATACCAGGGCGAAGACAACAGACACTTCGAATGATGAGGCTAATTTTTACTCCAGCTTGGGATGCTAAATAGAGTGCTTGTATCATGGTGAGATCTGTCAGGCCATTTACCTTGATCATGATTTCAGCCTCTTGGCCATTCGCTGCCGCAAGACTACATTGCTCAATCAATTGCAGCAAAACTTTTTGCAAGGTGAACGGTGAGTGGGATAGTTCTTTGAGTTTGATGGTTTTACCAAGGCCCGTAAGTTGTTGAAAAATAATTTGAGTATCCGCAGTAATGGCTGGGTGGGCTGTTAATAACCCTAAATCGGTGTAACGCTTGGCCGTTTGTTCATGGTAGTTTCCTGTACCTAAATGAACATATCGTTTTAATTTTCCATGCACACGGCGCACGACCAGGGTCATTTTAGCGTGGGTTTTAAAGCCTACAACACCATAAAGAACCAATACGCCAGCTTCATGCAAACGATTTGCAAGTTTTAAATTCGATTCTTCATCAAATCGAGCGCGCAGCTCAATAACGGCAGTAACCTCTTTGCCTGAGCGCGCGGCTTCAACCAACGCTTGGACCATGATGGAATTAAAGTGCGTGCGATAGAGCGTTTGTTTGATAGCCAATACGTTAGGATCAGCGGCTGCTTGCCGGACAAAATCAATAACTACCTCAAAACTTTGAAAGGGGTGATTGAGTAAAATATCTTGCTCATCGAGAATATTGAACAAATTTTGTTTGTACTTGGGGAATGTTGGGAATTGTGGAGTAAAGGCTGGGTAATTCAAATCGGGACGATTGATCTTATTGATAGCGCTTAGATAACGTTGTAAATTTACTGGCCCATCACAATAATAAACTTCTTCATGGCGCAAATGGTATTTTTGTAAAAGAAAATCGGTGATGGTCTCTGGGCAGTTTTTTTCAATTTCAAGCCGCACCACATGCCCGTAATGCCTTGAAAAAAGTTCGCGTTGCACGGCTGCGGCCAAGTCTTCAACTTCTTCATCACGTAAAAATAAATCGCTATTGCGGGTTAATCTAAACGCATATACACCATCGATTTCCATGCCAGGAAAAAGGCGGTGGATATGTGTTTTGATGATAGACGATAAATATACAAAATAACTTCCACCACTACAAAGCTCTGAGGGCAGGTGAATGATGCGTGGCAATGAGCGTGGGGCATGGATTACGGCATAATTAATATTTCGGTCAAATGCGTCTGTACCACTTAAAGATACAATAAAATTTAAACTCTTATTAAATAAGCGTGGAAAGGGGTGAGCCAAATCTAGTGCGATTGGGCTCACGATGGGCAATACTTCATTTTTGAAATAATGTTTGGCCCATAAATGAATATCATCCGTCCAATCTTCCTCGTCATAAAAGTGAATGTTCTCTTTTTGCATGGCGGGTAATAATTTTGTGTTGAAGATGGCATAAAGCTCATCGATCAATAGGTGCGTTTTTTTACTTAGTTGGGTTAGGACTTCATCTGCAGATAGGCCGTCGATGCTTAATTTTGTTGAGGAGATAGCAATTTTTTCCTTTAATCCTGCCACACGAATCTCAAAAAATTCATCCAAATTACTGCTGCAGATACATAAATAGCGCATACGCTCGAGTAGGGGTATGCGTTCGTCGTTTGATAATTGCAATACTCTTTCATTAAACGCTAAGGCTGTGAATTCTCGATTAATGTAGTAGTCTGGGTTGTCCAGAGAAGTCGTCACATCAAGCTCCAAAAAGAATGCTTACATTTAAAATCAATACGTTCTAACACTAGTGCACTAGAAAAAAACATATTCCAATAAACGCAATAAATCCCCAAAATGGGGATAATTGCAAGAAGGCTAGTGCGAAAAAAAATAATACGCAAGCCAGCGCAAGAGGAAGTGAGTAATACGTTGCAACCACACCTTGAGCGATAGAGAAAGACGCTGCGGCAAGCAATGCTAAAGAACCATATTGCACTGAAACCATTATTTTATGAGTTATTGGGCCATTATTGCTAATTAACCACCTATAACCAAAAACGGCCAAAATTAAGCCTGGTAAATTAAGGCAGGCAACAGCCATTATTAAGCCTAGTATTCCAGCGGCCTTATAACCAATAAGGGCTGCAAGTTTGACGGCGGTAAGGCCTGGAAATAAGAAGCTGCTCCCGACCATGTTAATAAACTCTTCTTGCCCTATCCAATGACGGTAGTTGACCGCCTCATACTCCAGTAGTTTTAACATGGAGTTACCGCCGCCTAATGAAACCAGACCTATTTTTCCAAAACTGAACATGATAGAGAGGAGCGTTTGCATGGTGGCCTTAAGAATGTGTGGCTGCTGCTCGAATATACCTTGCCGACATTGTTCCAATATTGCCATGTACGAGCGGTACAGTCTTCATTTCGAGATCTCTCTAAGAAAACTAACATAGTCTGAGGCAAGCCTGTCACCAATCAATTGTTTGGCAATGGATTCTACCAATAACATGGAGCGTGATTCGATACTTGCGCTATAGTAGTTTTTATTAGCAACGCGAAGCCATGCTAACTCAAATTTAGTGGCTGGGGTGGTATCAAATTTATAGATTAACGCTTCTTTTTCAACGTTAATTTTAATTCCTTGGTCTTTAATGAGAGCGATAAGCGTGTGGGCATCTTTTTCTTTGGTGCATGGAAGCTGCATATTCAACGGGTGCTCTTCAAGGTTTATTTTTTTTCCATAAGCCACTGCATAGGTTTTTTTCATTAAAATAGGTTTATAAAATAGCTGCTCGCATCGAACTTTAAGATTGTAATCAGTGTTTGGTAATAAGTAGTAAGTATCTTGTCTATGCTTAATTTCATAGTGAGATAATGCTAAAAAGTTATTATTTAAGCAATTTAGGGTGATTATTTGGTCGTCTGACCAAAAAAAACGTGATTCCCAACGGCCAGGACTTTGAACAAAGCCTTCTGTGTTTGGTATTTGTAATGAGTTGTCCGAATTAATTTCAAAATTCCAGACGAAACGTTTATTCATAGTCACAAAATAAATGTAAAATTTAACGCTAGGGTATTCTGACCGTCAATGCAAGCGTTGTGTATTGTATTTGGGAAAATTATTTGAGGTTTCACTTAAATATTTAGGTGGCAATTCTCGACAAACAACAATTTTTAGCTCAGTCTAGAGAATTTGTTAACAGGTTTTGAAGAAGGGATTGATATGGCCATTGTGTTGTTTTTGTTGTACTTGGTATTTTCACTAATTGTACTTTATCGTTCGATGAGCTCGCTTGTTTGGGAAATTGGAAGTGCGATTTATTTAGTGGCCGCAACTTTTTTCATAGGATTGCCTTGGTTTGCAGGAATTTTTGTATGGCTTGCAATTATAGCAATCGAAGTGATTTTACGCGTCGAATTGGTCCGTTTCGTCATCAGTGATTTTTTATTTCAACGTGCTGTTAAATCAATTCCAAAATTATCGAAAACTGAAGAGGAAGCATTGAATGCAGGTGATACTTGGTTAGAAAAGGATATTTTTACGGGTACGCCTGACTGGGACAAATTGGCCAGTATTTCGACGACGCTTAGTAAAGAAGAGCAAGATTTCATCGATAATGAAACAGACGTGCTTTGTTCAATGTTGAACGAGTGGGAAATTAGTCAGATGCACGATCTTCCTGCAAGCGTTTGGACGTTTCTTAAAGAAAAAGGGTTTTTTGGTTTAGTCATTGCAAAAGAATACGGTGGCAAGGGTTTTTCAGCGCGAGCGCACTCTGACGTTGTAATGAAAATCGCTAGTCGTTCAGGTGTCGCTGCGGTCACTGTAATGGTCCCTAACTCACTAGGGCCAGGGGAATTACTACAACACTATGGAACAGATGAGCAAAAAGCATACTACCTTCCCAGGCTTGCTAACGGTGTGGATATTCCTTGTTTTGCCTTGACTGAGCCGGATGCAGGTAGTGATGCGACGTCAATTAAATCAGAAGCGGTGGTGGTCGTTAAAAAAATTGCAGGAAAAACAGTAGTAGGACTTATGCTTACATTAAATAAGCGCTGGATTACTTTATCGCCAGTTGCAACCTTGATAGGCCTTGCTGTCAAATTAAAAGATCCTGATGGGTTATTGCAAGATGGTGGTGTCGAAGGGATTACTTGTTTGCTTATTTCTCGCGATACGGAAAATCTTGACATCGGTAATCGTCATTTGCCCGCCGATCAACCTTTCATGAATGGAACAATTCGAGGCGAAAACATATTTGTACCTATTACAAGTATTATAGGGGGGCAAGCAAAAGCAGGACGTGGTTGGCAAATGTTGGTGGAGTGTTTGTCTATTGGTCGATCTATTTCACTACCAGCATTGGGTGCCGCATCATCATCGGTGGCCTATGTGACTACAGGTGCTTTTTCGCGTATTAGGCGGCAATTTAATGTGGAAATTGCTCAGTTTGAAGGTGTTGAGGAAAAATTGGCTGAAATCGCTGGTTTGAATTATCTGATTAATGCCACACGATTATTAACCGTTGCTGCAGTGAATGAACATAAAAAACCATCGGTTGCGTCAGCTATCACTAAATATTTCAACACCGAGTTGGGGCGCATTGTTGTTAATGCGGCGATGGATGTGCACGCGGGGCGAACGGTGGTAGTAGGACCGCGCAATTATTTGACGAATTATTATCAGGGTATTCCAATCTCTATTACCGTGGAGGGGGCTAATATCATGTCGCGTAATTTATTGATTTTTGGTCAAGGGTCTATGGCTTGCCATCCTTTTGTACGGGATGAGTTTTATGCGGTTGCTAAAGAAGACAAGGCCGCTTTTAGGCAGCTTATTTGGCAACATATCTATTATTTTTTACGAAATTTTTCAAAAACAGTCTGTTCCGCATGGACCGGCGGTGTGTTTATTGCAGCACCCAATAGTCGATTAAAGAAAGACTATCGACGTTTAGCACGTTTAAGTTATGCCTTTGCTTGGTTGGCTGATTTATCATTAATTTATTTGGGCGGTGATTTAAAGCGCAAAGAGCGTCTGTCAGCGAGGCTCGCAGATGGCATGTCTTATTTATATATGGCAATGGCCGCACTGCGATACTGTCAGCAAAATGAAGAACAGGCAGAACAACAGCT
>CAXNER010000096.1:0-5298 GCA_964201315.1 Legionellaceae bacterium | reverse complement strand
TCGGTCATTTAAAATTCAACTCACTATAATTCAACCCTAAATATGAGGAATTTTGTTATGAGCAAAAAAGTTAGTTCTGCTTATTTGTTGTTCTGTTTAGTGGTTGTGAGTTATTTTATAAAATATGGTTTAAATGTTTTTTTAGCTCGTCACTTAACAGCGGATGTCTATGGCGATTTCAGTCTTGCCATTAGGATACTTGCTATCTTCATAACCTTATCATTATTTGGTACAAATGTTAGTGCGTATCGCTTTTTATCCAAATATTTACAATCAGATAATAAATTAACAGCGGCGAATTATATTGCATGGAATATAAAGTTAATTAGCGTGACTTTTTTAATAAGTTTTGTACTTGCACTTGTTTCTTTTGTTCTGATACTTACGCTCCACTTTTTGGGGATTAACGATATCAATCAGTACCATTTAACGATATATATGCTGTGGATCACACCTTTTGCTGCAGTTAGTGTGCTACTAAAAGAATTTTTGTTTTGTAGTAACTCTATATTTCTTCCGACGATATATAGCAATGTGTTACTTAACGTCATTTTACTAATGCTTTTTATGGTTATTACCCTATTTTTTAAGCGTGAGCTGGACAACTTGACCATCGTTACCGTGTTATTTATAGGTTATGTATCTGTATCATTCCTTTTGCTGTTGTTAGTGAATAATGATTTTTTGTTAATGCTCAAATCCGGGTTGAAACAATTAAGCACTGTGCCGATAACTAACACGAAGTGGCTGCAAACGTCCTCACGACTGATATCCAATAATATTATTTTTATGATGATTGGTGTCTTGGATTTAGTAATGGTTAATGTGTTTTCAAAAAACACACTAAATGTTGGGCACTACGCTGCAGTATTAACGATTACTTCAATAGTTGCATTAATTCCTAATAACCTCTATGTAGGACTAAAGGCTAAAATATCGAGTTTATCTAGCAGTGAGCGTGGTAGGATCGAGCTGCAAAAAGAGCTTGATAAGGTAAATCCTATTGTAATTGTTATCATTGCAGTACTAGGCGCTCTAATTATATGTTTCTCCAAAACATTGCTTTCACATTTTGGACCCAGCTATATCATTGCAAACTGTGCACTTATTACTTTGACCATAGGGGTATGTATTTCATCAGCCACCCGTATTGCTCCAATGCTGTTATCTTACACTGGTTTTGAAAAAGAGCTCCTTGTATTGACCATATCAGAGCTGGTGATAATGCTCATCTTGGTGGCACCGGCTACTTATTATTTTGATATCACAGGAGCGGCCACAGCCACAGCTTTTGTGATGTGTATAAAACCATTGGCAACGGTGTATCTTGTCCGTAATAGATTAAGTTTGCGTTCGGTATTATTATTATAGTGGATTATTGGGTTGAATTAATTGATCGTGCATTATCATCACATGCTTGATCAAATACAGCCTGGCGGGAGTTTTTATACATTTAAAAGCTTAACATAGTGCCATTAGGATGAGAGTCGATTGATAAAACCCCATTGGGGGTAATGTTGGGCCTTATACTGCCCATACACAAGCAAAAAATATAGCTAGTAATTTGCTAAGCCCCTTACTGGATCGATTAAAATCAATCACTATGTACATTAAGATGGCATGCATTATTTTTTAGTGTAAAATGTAAAATTATTTTTCTTAAAGCAGAACTGATGTGCAAGTAATATTTCTCTCATCCCATGAGCACGCGGATGAAAACCCTCAGTTAAAACGATTGATTGCTAAAACTCAGGCCATTTTTCTTAGTAAAGCAGATCCAAGCTTAGAAATATCCGACTATACTTGCCAATTTTTATTTCTTACTAAGGGTACTTTTGCAGCCCATGCCCATGAAGTTAATTCTTGCATTATTAATCTAGATGAAATTCTACTTAATGAATTTGAAAATTGTCTGGAATTTTTTGATACGATGATACGCAAAAAAATTAACCCAGATAATTTGTTACGGGCTTTGAAGCATTTTGTAGATTTTAAAGTTAAAAATGAGATGTTATTGTGTGCCTCTTTAGAGACAGAAACCAAGACATTATTAACAGCAATCACTAGCCTTAATTTTCATGTAAATCAAGATGATAAATCACTAAGCGCTAAGGTAGTGATAGATTTTTTATTGCAAAAAAAGTATTTCCTACACTTTGTGATCCATTATTTTGAAGTGCTTCAGAAAGATAACCCAAGTCTACTAATACGTTCGGTTTGTGATGATAATTTTTATGAAAAATTAATGAACGAATTTGCGTTTGACTCGCGGATAAAACAGATTGATGAATTAAGGCTTGGTTTTTTTTTAATGCGTAATGAATTATCAAATCCTAAGGGGGTGAGTGCATTACCTGCTGCAGAAACTAACTACCGTGGTGTTATTCCAATGAAGGAGCTCGCATCCTATTTAAAAAGTAACGCGCCATTGGATCCGCGCATTATTGGATTAAGAATTCTGCCGGATACACCAAACGTCAAATTGCGAGCAGTTACTCCGTTTCATTGGATACGCCAAATTTTTATATTACATACACATCTGCAATCCCTAGACATATCTGGGAATACAATTGATGCCCGAACGCATGATTTTCTAGCACAACAAATAAAAAAATCTAGAACATCTGGCGGTGCTTTTAATACGTTAAATATGGACCAAGCTATCGTTATTGATGAGAATGGTATACTTTTTTTTGTGGCAAAAGAGAGCCAAATCTTTCGTTTAAGCCGCGTCATACAATTTTCTGATGCACTTTATACAAAGAGTCATTCTCACTTTGAATTAAGCGAACAATTAAGTGAATTTATAGGTGGAAACGGGGTTAAGCAAATCTATGCAAGCCCCCAATCGTTTTTAGATGTTTTTTTAAAAATCCATAAAAACGATTCATTATTTCGCCGTTGGACCATGCATCCTATCGGATATGAATTAATTAACCGCTTGTTATCTGACGATGCATTTTTGAAGCAATTTATTCGGCACAATTTATTTATTGGTGCATTGACGAGTCTTTATAATGATACCGAGGCAAAAGACAATACCTCGGCTTTATACGGATTAACGTGTGATCCTAACTTATTGGCGCTGAATAGAATTCTTTCGTGCTTGATAGCAAATAACATACATGTACCAGTAAAACTAATTACAAATGCCGCCTTTGTGAATAGATACAAGTGTAGTCAACAAGATATTGATGAGCAAACAGGGCAATTAGATTCAGTGATTATTAATTTTCAACAAGCAATGGCAGCAGGAGGTAGTCCGGCCGTGTTTAAGTCCATTAAAGATTTTTTTATATTTCTATTGAGGCTCCCCTTTCCACCTGAGTGGGAAGTTAGCGAGAACGACGCCATCGAGTCCAAAGCAGAAACGGCTAGTGCCCCGAAAAAAAAGCAAAAACGTACGATGGAATCTTATTTGCGTGAAGATACGTTGTTGTTTGATGAAACAAGAACAAAAGGATCTTGTGCGAACTTTAATCAGCATATCGAGAGCATAAAATCGAGTTCCTTTAGTAAGTTTATCAGTGAACCTTCGTTCTTAGCATCTTTTCTAAAGATACATAATCGGTCACTGACAACAGGGAGCCTTTGTGGTGAATCTGTTTTTTATTCGTGGTTGAAGCATGATACTTTTATGCTGCCAAAACTTCTGCAAATTGTTGCTGAACAAGGTCATGATCCACAATTGCTCAGCGGTGCTTTAATCAATGAAGCTTTATTGTGCTTATCTGCAGACGATGCCGTTTCTCCCATCCATTTAATTTTTCAAAAAAATCATCCCAGCTTAATTTCATTTTTTAAACCAGTGCTTATTGAGTTGGCTCGTACGCATGCACAAGAATTTTTAGCGCTATTTTTAACACGTTTTACAGATAAAAAAGGTCAAGCAGGTTCATCTTTATTAATGGTTCTTCTTGGTTATGAGAGGCAGACCTCTGACTGTTTTATAGGAGAATTGTTTAATGAGATTAACCTTCCGGCGTTATTAGAGGCTCTGGAAGGCTTGCCCGTCCTGCTTAATGACCCATCTTTGTATCTTCCTTTATGCCGACTAAACTCTCAATATGCAAACAATACATTTGTTAATGTATTGTTGAAATCCACTATTCGTTCTTTATTTAAGTCTATATCTCTCACAGTTGATCCATTATTATTTGCTACTAAAGAAAAAAGAGCTGTGTGGATTGAATTATTTAACCAAGAATCGTTTATTGCCTTGTGGAATGGGTGTGTGTTTGATGAAGTTTTCGCGGTATCTTTCCTGACTATTTGTCAACAAAGTATTTTCCCAAATATATCTTCTGAAGCAGAGACGCAATTACCTGAATTGTTAAAGTCCATTTTGGGTCATCCTACACTCCAAGTCTATCTTGCCTCCCTTAAATCTAAGAAATTTGTTGGAATGAAAGCATGGGCTCAGCTAAAAACAGAGGGTCCCTATGGCGCATCCACCCTAAACGAACCGTTAGTATCGCCGGTTATATCAAGTACAAAACAAGTTGAAGTGGTGACCATTAAGAAGACAGAGCCTGTTTTAGCAGCGGTATCACCAGGCGAACTGGCTTCAAAAAAAACGATGAGCCGACAAGAGTCTGTTTTAAATAAGATATTGTCCACATTGACATTTATGGAATCAATGATTCAAAAAAAACAATTACGCAAAATTTCCCCCCGAGAGATTTTCGAAGCGACAAATTTTCTATCGCAGCCAGAAGAGTTTTTATCTTTATTACAGTATATCGATAGCAAGGCACAGACTCCTCCGAGCATTAGATATACTCATAGAGTGGATTTGTTGAATCATATGAATGCGCTGGAGGCCATTTATGTTTTACAACGCAATGAACCCATTAAAAACATGTCGTTATTTTTGCAAGAGGCTTGTACCAGTGCAGAAAATACCCCTTGGCTTATGCGAACCTTGATTCATAACTCAGTTGGCTTTTACAGAGCTCGCTCTCTTGATAACAAGGAAGTGAAATCTTTATGCATAAAATGGATTGCTCAATCTCAAGACTTCGAATTTTTTCGTGAATTTATTGCAGCAGAAGTTATTGCTCAAGGAGTGCGCAAAAATTCATTAATGCCTGAGAGAACTCTGCATGAGTCAAGGGCTTTTCTAGCTAAAGAAACCAATGATTTGGATGAAGCTAAATTACTTTATCTTTGCTTGCAATTTTTTACCGACATAGATCTGCTAGAAAATTCGTCGATTCCGGACTTAATAGCTGTCTTTAATTTGGAAAAAATAGGGAAGCCATTAAAAATGACGTTGGCTACTTGTGAATCGATGCA
>CAXNER010000095.1:0-5299 GCA_964201315.1 Legionellaceae bacterium | reverse complement strand
GTAACTCAAGCGGTTCATGGCCTTCTATACTCAACTGAGCAGTTTTTTGTGTCATGGAGAGCTCCTAATTAGTTGGGGCAGGTAACTGGGTATATACATGAATGAGCTGAACTATATAAAAATGCCCACCTACAGTCAATTTTATGTTTTAGTATTGTCACATTTAGAACCATGTCTAGTGAGATTCATTTAAACTCGTCTGTGTGGTATTCTACTTGGCATTTCAATCATTGCACAAGGACACGTCCTAACCATGGTTTATTCAGCCAAAGAAGTCACACCAGTCAATATTGAAGACGAACTTAAACAATCATACCTCGATTACGCGATGAGCGTTATTGTGGGTCGTGCATTACCTGATGTGCGTGATGGTTTAAAGCCTGTTCATCGGCGCGTCTTATTTGCTATGAGTGAATTGGGTAACGATTGGAATAAGCCGTATAAAAAATCTGCCCGTGTGGTCGGGGATGTTATCGGTAAATACCATCCTCATGGTGACACGGCGGTTTACGACACGATTGTTCGTATGGCGCAGCACTTTTCAATGCGTTATATGCTTGTTGACGGTCAAGGTAACTTCGGGTCAGTTGATGGAGACGCACCAGCGGCAATGCGTTATACCGAAGTTAGGATGTCTAAATTAGCCCACGCACTTCTTGCTGATTTAGAAAAAGAAACGGTTGATTTTAGTCCTAACTATGATGAAACAGAATTTGCCCCAGTAGTGATGCCGGCTAGAATTCCTAATTTGTTAGTGAATGGCTCCTCTGGTATTGCTGTGGGAATGGCGACCAATATACCGCCGCACAATTTAACTGAAATTATTGATGCATGCGTTGCGTTGGTCGCTGATCCTTCGCTTAGCATTGATGATTTGATGACCATCGTACCAGGGCCAGATTTTCCGACAGCCGCTATTATTAATGGACGAGCCGGTATTGTTGAAGCTTACCGTACAGGGCGTGGCCGTATTTCAATTCGTGCACGGACAGACATTGAGACGGACGAGCACACTGGTCGACAAGCGATTATTGTTCACGAACTTCCTTATCAAGTGAATAAAGCGCGTCTTGTTGAGCGCATAGCTGAATTGGTGCGAGAAAAAAAATTAGAAGGTGTTTCTGGTCTACGTGATGAATCAGACAAACAAGGCATGCGTGTTGTGATAGAACTGAAGCGTGGCGAAGTTGCTGAGGTAATGATCAATAATTTATACGCTCATACACAAATGCAAAATGTCTTTGGTATTAACATGGTCGCCTTGGTTGACGGGCAACCGAAGACACTGAACCTTAAACAAATTTTAGAATATTTTATTAGGCATCGTCGTGAAGTGGTCACTAGACGTTGTATTTTCGAGTTAAAAAAGGCACGAAACCGCGCTCATTTGTTGGAAGGTTTGGGTATTGCTTTGGCAAATATTGATGAAATGATAGCGCTGATCAAGAAATCTCCGACGCCACAAGACGCTAAGGATGGTTTATTGGCTCGTGTATGGCAACCGGGCTTAGTGCTTGGGATGTTAAGTAAAGCCGGGAGTGGGGCATCACGTCCCGATGATTTACTGCCTAATCAAGGTTTGACTGACGACGGGTATCGTTTATCAGCTCAGCAAGCACAGGCTATTCTTGAATTGCGGCTACACCGTTTAACAGCGCTGGAACAAGACAAAATATTAAGTGAGTTTGAACAATTATTGGATGTTATCAAAGAATTGCTGGACATCCTTGGCTCGCCTGATCGACTGATGCAAGTCATTCGTGATGAATTATTAGAGATGAAAGCGCAATTTGGTGATGCACGGCGCACAGAGATCATGGCTTCAAGGGAAGATTTAACTATTGAAGATTTGATAACCGAAGAAGACGTGGTCGTCACGCTATCACACCAAGGTTATGTAAAATACCAACCTATTTCTGCCTATCAAGCGCAGCATCGCGGTGGAAAAGGCAAGTCAGCAACGCATGTTAAGGAAGAAGATTTTGTTGAGCGTTTAATTATTGCAAGCACGCACGATACCCTTCTCTGCTTTTCAAACCACGGTAAATTGTATTGGTTGAAAGCGTATGAATTACCATTGGCGAGCCGTATTTCTCGCGGTAAACCTATCATTAATATTTTACCGCTGGCTGAAAATGAAGCAATAAATGCCATGTTACCTGTTCGTGAATACAAAGAGGGCTTTTTTGTCTTTATGGTAACGAAGCGTGGTACCGTGAAAAAAGTTCATCTTAATGCCTTTAGTCGTCCCCGTTCCAATGGAATTATTGCGGTTGACCTAGACGATGATGATCGTTTAGTCGGTGTTGATATTACAGATGGCACCAAAGACATTATGCTGTTCTCCGACGCCGGTAAAGTGATTCGTTTTGATGAAAATCTAGTAAGACCGACCGGTCGGACTGCTCGAGGGGTTCGTGGTATACGTCTTGGTAAGGATCAATCAGTGATTTCTTTGGTCGTAGCGCACCCCGGAGGCACGATTTTGACAGCTACTGAGTTTGGTTATGGTAAACGGACCGATGTTGATGAATACCGTGTGACTGGGCGGGGTGGTCAGGGTGTTATTTCCATTCAAGTCAGCGAACGCAACGGTAAAGTGGTTCGAGCCTTGCAAGTGACCGATAGTGATGAGGCAATGCTTATCACGGATCAGGGCACATTGGTTCGATTTAAGGTAGACGAGCTCTCTATTATCGGTCGAAATACCCAAGGTGTTCGGTTGATTAACGTGTCATCTGGTGAGCATGTTGTGGGAATGCAACGCATTGAAGAGATTCAGGTCGATGAAATAACTGAAGGTGATGATGCACCACAAGATGAAGACGAGAGCGTATAATTTTGGCGCGGGTCCCGCGATGCTCCCAGAAGCCGTTTTGTTGGAGGCCCAAAAGGAGCTGTTGAACTGGCGGGGCCTTGGCATGTCGGTTATGGAAATTGGTCATCGTACAGCGCCATTTATTGCCTTGATGGAAGAGCTTGAGATCGATTTGCGCGAGCTGATGTCCATACCTGATAATTATCACGTGTTATTTTTGAGTGGACCCTCGCGCGCACAATTTTCAATGATACCAATGAACCTGCTGGATGATGGTCTTGAGGCTGGTTATTTGATCTCAGGAATTTGGTCCTCAATGGCCTTTGAGGAGGCTTGTAAATTAAAGCGAGCTTATTGCATTGGCAGTTCGGAGAAAGAGGGGTTTGTTTCCACTCCTGAGCCTGCCAGCTGGGATGTTCATGAAAATACTGCTTATGTTTATTATGTTCCAAATGAGACGGTCAATGGTGTGCGTTACAGCGAGACACCAAAAATAGCTAACCTTCCTCTGGTTGCTGACATGACGTCTTGTTTCTTAAGTGAGCCCGTCAACGTGTCTGATTTCGGGCTTATTTTCGCAGGCGCTCAGAAAAATATTTCAATAGCAGGCTTAACCATAGTGATTATTCGAGATGATTTGATAAAAAAGTCAACGGGTAATCCTCTTCCTACAACGATGGATTATCAAACGCACATAAGCCATAAGTCATTGTATGCAACGCCACCAACCTTTAATTGTTATTTGGCAGGACTAATGCTTACGTGGATTAAATCGCAAGGCGGAGTCGAGGCTATCTATCAAGTCAATTGCCAAAAGGCATCGGCTTTATACCAATACATTGATGCATCAGACTTTTATCAAAGTTTTGTGCATGAAAACGCACGTTCTATTGTTAACGTGTGTTTTTCTATTGTAAAAAAAGATCTCGAAAATGAATTTTTAGTACGTGCAAATAAGCGCGGCTTGTACGCCTTGCAAGGGCATCGCACCGTGGGTGGATTACGTGCAAGTTTGTATAATGCGATGCCTTTGGAGGGCGTTAAAGCACTCATCTCATTTATGCAAGATTTTGCTCGGGAACATTGTCAATGAATCCACACTATTTTATAAGCTGTCCTGTTCTATCACTGTACGGCGATATTTCTGTCCCTGGTGATAAATCTATTTCACACCGCGCCATTATGTTCGGTGCTATTGCTAAAGGGATAACCACTGTCAGTGGATTTTTGGATGGAGAGGATTGCCTTGCAACCTTAAATGCGTTTAAAGCCATGGGTGTAACCATTGAGGGTCCAACATCACAGCGTGTCGTTATTCATGGTGTAGGAAAACATGGGTTAAAAAAACCTCAAAAAGCGATTAATTGCGGCAATTCAGGGACCACGATGCGCCTTCTTTCAGGCCTATTAGCCGCGCAACCATTTGACAGTGAATTGACGGGTGATGAAAGCCTCTCAAAAAGGCCGATGGAGCGCGTTAGCCATCCACTGCTCCAGATGGGCGCTAAAATTGTAACGACCAATGGTCGACCGCCTTTATATATTACCGGCGGACAAACACTGCACGGCATTACTTATGAAATGCCAGTGGCTAGTGCGCAAGTCAAATCTTGTCTTTTGCTCGCTGGATTATATGCAACCGGTGAAACGAAAGTGATAGAACCTGGACTGACAAGGGATCATACGGAGCGAATGTTAACGGCTTTCTCCTATCCTGTTCATCCATCAGGCAACACCATTGTTATTAATGCGAACGGCGAGTGCCAGGGCACGGAAGTTAACGTTCCTGGTGATATTTCATCAGCTGCTTTTTTTATCGTTGCGGCAACACTCATTCCACGCTCGGAATTAACCATCAGAAATGTTGGCATAAACCCCACGCGTACGGGCATTCTGCATATTTTAGACTTGATGGGGGCTAATATAAAAATTACTAACCAACGCCGTTGTGGTGAAGAATTGGTTGCTGATTTAGTTGTGAGACATGCCTTGTTAAAAGGAATTGATATTCCAGTGGCCATGGTGCCTTTAGCGATAGATGAATTTCCAGTGCTTTTCATTGCGGCCAGTTGTGCCAAAGGACGAACGTCATTGCAGGGTGCGAAAGAGTTACGTAGCAAAGAAAGTGA
Organism: Legionellaceae bacterium; assembly: GCA_964201315.1. GTDB lineage: Bacteria > Pseudomonadota > Gammaproteobacteria > Legionellales > Legionellaceae > CAXNER01. Next base: position 352 of record CAXNER010000095.1, on the reverse strand, counting down.
CCGTATTGCTGCGATGGCTGAAGGCTTGCAACATTTAGGGATTAAAACAGAGGTATTAGACGACGGCATCGTAATCAAAGGTGGAACCCTGCAAGGTGGTATAGTTGATAGCAGGCATGATCACCGGATAGCAATGGCGTTTGCAATTGCCGGGTGTGTGGCTAGTTCACCGATTACAATTTTAAACTGTGCTAATGTAGCTACGTCTTTTCCAACGTTTGTTAAAACGGCCAATCACATCAAGCTCGCGATACAGGAAATTCATCATGAATGCTGAAAAAAAAGTACCTGTTATTACCATCGATGGTCCAAGCGGTACAGGGAAAGGGACTATTTGTCATCTGTTAGCTAA
>CAXNER010000094.1:0-5314 GCA_964201315.1 Legionellaceae bacterium | reverse complement strand
GTGAATTTGATAAAGGCCGCGTTAAAATTCAGGTGATTAACGCAGAAAAACTTCAGATTGCTCTTGAAGAAGTGTTTATGGAATTTATTTTTTTAGATAAAAATACTGCCGTTGAAACCTCTCTTCTCGTGTTTCCTTCACTCTTTAACGATTTTTTTCAGTACTTGGATTTTGTAGACTCCGCTGAATTTCTCATTCAAGAAGAAGGCTATGAAGGTATTTATCAACTAGCAACATTTCACCCTGATTACTGCTTTGCAGATACTGACGCTAATGATGTTACGAATTACACCAATCGCGCCCCTTATCCTATGATACATATCTTACGAGAAGAGAGCGTAGAAAAAGCCATTGCTCATTATGGGGATACTGAAAAAATTCCAGCGAACAATATCAAAACCATGCAAAAACTTGGTTTAGAGGGCGTCAAAAAACTAATTGCCGGGCTTAAACCGCACAAAAACTCATAATATTTGGTCAATAACCACTTGATCAATATAAAATAAATGAATAATAAATAAGAAAATTTACAAATGTGTTTGGTATTATCCATTCAAGGTGTTACAATGGCGCTCCAGCTTATTAGGAATAATTGAAAATGTCAGAAAAAGTACGTGGTACAGTTAAATGGTTTAACGAAAGCAAAGGCTTTGGTTTCATCGAAAGTAATGGTAAAGATTATTTTGTTCACTTCAGTGCAATCCAAAGCAATGGTTTCAAAACACTTGCTGAAGGCGCCGCAGTTATGTTCAAAGCTGGTCAAGGTCAAAAAGGCCCACAAGCAGAAGACGTAGAAGTAGTATAAAGTAGTTCCTCGCACACCTCCCCATTAATTATAGTGGGGAGGTTGCACCCCCCCGTCTTAAGTACAAACTAATAATTCAGCTAACGCCAAATCATTGCTTTGCTTTTATTGCTTGCTGTTGAACAACCTGGATTTGTTGTTGCAAGGTTGCTTGCACTTGTTTTATTTGATCTTGCGTCTGAGCATTCATCTTTTGAATTTGATCTTGCAAGTCTGTGTGCATCTGTTTTAATTGCAGTTGGAGCTGAGTATTTAATGCTTGGTTTTGCTTAATCTGATCAGCTTGCGCTTTTTGAAACTGTGCTTGAATTTGGCTATTTAAAAACTGAATTTGTTGAGATACATTATCGTCCGCGTATGTCGCTGCACTTACACCGATAAACATCAGCGCGGTCAACGATGCAACCACTGTTTTTATCATCTAAAACTCCCTTTAGATTACTTATAGAATAATTATTTAAAAAGAACTCCTAGACTTTAAAGAATTATGCCAAAAATGCAAGTAAAAGTAGAATCCGGCAGTAAATAACAACTATTTTTTACCGCTTATGAAACAGTTCATTCTAAATGCTTTATTTGAAATCAGTTAATTTTAAAAAAATAAGCTTAGCTAGTTGTCCATTGTCTCGGTGTAGGTTTATATAGCTTTATTAATTAAATTTCTATTAAATGAAGCAACTTAGGTGGATGTTCTACAACACAAAGATCGATTCTGGTAATGGTTTGAAAGAAATGCCGTCTTTGCGTGCTAAAACCAAATCGGTTTATTGGTTATTTTCATGAAGGTGACTAAATTGAAGACTATAATTCATAATTTTTAAAACTAAGAATTCCCCAGGACGTATACAAAACCCAGATTGCCGATGTTTTTTTAAACCGTTGAAAGCCGAAAACAAATGTATAACGTTCTATAATGCCCCAACGAGCTTTCGTTGGTTTAAAAAAACATCGGCAATCTGGGTTTTGTATACGTTTTTTCCTTGTATGACCGACAAATTAACCTTTAAATTTTTACGTTCACCAACTACACTGTACTTTCGACATTTCATAAAATCATGGAGAGCACTATGAATAAGTATTATCGAAGTTTAATAATGGCTGTTGGTTTGGCAATGATGGTTGGCTGTCAGACCCATACAGGCATGGGATTTTTTAAATTTCAGCCCAACGATGCAACGATTACTACTACGGTTCACGACGCCCTGCTTCAAAACAAGAGTCTTTCTTCTTCAAATGTCCTGGTTTCAACAACCAATCGCGTTGTAACACTTAGTGGCCGTGTGAAAACGATTCGTCAAAGTGATACCGCTGAAGAAGTCGCTAGCAAAATCGAAGGGGTTAAATCCGTTAAAAATGACATCATTGTTCGTAAATAATAGTTTAAAAATAAACTATAAATAAATCCCGCGGCTTTTAAAAACCGCGGGAACTATCACGTATGTTTAAGTCTAACTAATGTTAGCTAATGCTAATCTGCATGGACTGCTCCACGTCATCAACGTCAATCACGCCCTCTACACCAAGCATCTCTTTTAGCATTTTGACACTTGCTCGTGGCTGACGATTAGCATCAAAAAAACCAAAGCTTTTAGTATTGCCCTGATTCCATTCATAATTGTCCCAAGTCGTCCAAAGAAAACAACCTTTAATATCCATACCTGCCTCAAGTTTAGCTTTTATAACACCGAAGTATTCCACTAAAAATTGTTGCCGTAATTTATCGCTTGCATCGGCAACCCCTATTTCTGTAACGTAAATAGGTTTTTTAAGTTCGGCCACTTCATCGAGAGCAGCTGCGAAACCCACCGGATCAACCGGCAAAAACATGTCACCCATGACTTGGCCAGCACGGCAGGTTGGACCGTAACCGTTTTTAGAATTAAAACCAACCACAGGATTCGCATAAAAATTTAATCCTATAAAATCATTGGCGTCTGGGGCCCGTATATCGGTATATACCACATTTTGAAGGAAGCATCTCTTGTATACAAACGTACCTGTTTTAAAAAAGTTCATCACTAAATCATTAGTGATTGGAGTAAACGTACCGGTAATCAAAGCACCAATTGGATCAAACCTATGTAATTTTTTAAATCGTAACACATTGTGCACAATACCAATCATCGCGCTATCACCTTCGGGTAATACCTTAAGAGCATGGTAAACATCAACATGTGCCTTCAACAAATTTTTAAGCACGGTCACTGTCAGGTGTACGTTATGCTTATGTGGAGGGAAATCCCCTAAGAAATGGCCCATAAATGCTTGTACGGCAGGTTCATTGATCGTGCACCATAATTTTACCTTAGGCGAAAACTGTGGGAACACATGCGAGCAATACTTAATAAAATGTTCGATATTTTCTTCGCGTTCAAAACCACCCAACTCTGTAAACCATAAAGGTTCATTAAAATGATACAGTGTTAACATGGGCTTGATGCCGCGAGCAATACACGCGTCTATTATTTTGTGATACCGTGCTATGACTTCTTCATCAAACCTACCTTGCAGAGGTTCGATATGACTCCATTCAATGGACACTCGATACTGTTTAGCACCAGTGCTCTGAATTAAATCAAGATCTACCTCATAGTTATCCCAATGCGAAAGGGCAGGTGCGGCATCAGGTACTGTTCCCAATCGAGCAGCTTCAGTCCAATTAGAAGCACCACAACTTGCCCCTGATGTTTGAAACATTGAACTCCCAAATCCAACCGGAAAAGTAACAGGCAAAAAAGGGGTTGCTGCTTTCTTTAAGCCAGATACCGGTATCACTTCTATTCTTTGTTGCATATTATTCCTCATTTAACGTCATAGAAATAAGGGGCTCTTGTTTTTTACTCATACTGAGCGCCTTTTATAGAGAAAGCTTTCTTTTTAGACTAAGCGGGTAATTGTATATGTTTTGACAATAATCGTCAATAAAAGGTCAATTTTGCATGGCAATTAGGCCATCATAATAGTCATCGTGAATCTGCTTCTTAAATAAAAGCCTCTAGGCAGGGTCAATATTTTATTGCCGAGCTCATCAAAACCATAACAGAGCGATTTGGCATTGGCAGCTTTTGGTCTTACCTGTAAATACTCGCCCATATTAGCCACAACTTCAGCAAGCTTTCCTGTGCTAATCATTAGGCTAAACTCCAGCCAATCTTTCTTAAGAATGGCCGCCTCTTCAATAGATGGTGACCATAAAACTCCACGGCCAATTCTTCGGTGTGGAAAATCGATACTTAAATCACCTTCAACCGGTAACCATAACACTCGTTTTAATTTTGAAAAACACTGCGATGTTTCCCACTCTTGCTGTTGAATGGTTAGTAAAGGAATGGTAGTAACAAACGTTGATTCGGCGGGTTTTCCTAAGTGATTAATCGGTAGGGTTTTAAGTTCAATACCCAGAGCACAAAAATCAGGGGCTGATTTATTTTTAGCGGTGGTGCCTAAGGCTAATTCAATTGCCTGCCCTAGCCAACCTTTGCGTTTTAAAGGGTTGCTAGGAATAGAAAGGCCTAGTAAGGTTGCCAATTGCAAAAAACTTAATCCCTCAATTAATTTACAGCGTGCCAACAGTTCCGCTTCATTCTTCAGTGGAGGTTTTATGCATTGCATGGTCGCCAGAATCCCTCTTTACGCTCTTTAACTCCACACTTATTGGAGGGATAGGAGGCTTAACGCCTGCTGCTTTAAATTGAGCGGTAATTGCAAACAATACCTTCGAGCGAATCTCAAATCGTGTGTGCAGTTGCACATTAATAAAATAGCGGACTTCAAATTCAATCAGCGCATCATCGATTTGTTTAAGAAATACTTGTGCAGGTTGTGAGTCGAGTATTTCCGGGATAATGGCTAAAACATCTAAAATTAGTTGCTGAACCATAATCGGATCATCAGCACGGCTTACTTTAATTGGAATAACGGTTCTCACAACGCTGTCTTGATGCGTCCAATTTGTGAATGGTTTACTAAATGTTTCTGCGTTGGGAATAAGAACTTCCATATTATCCCACGATGAAACGCGCATGGCTCGTATACCAATATGCGCGACACGTCCTTCATATTCTCCAAGCGTAATTAAATCACCCTCACGAACCGGGCGCTCAATTAATAACATAAGCCCGCCAACGATATTACTGGCAAAATCTCGCAAGCCAAAGCCCATACCTACAGCAAGGCCTCCAAGAACCATTGACATGCCACTGAAATCTAATCCAAGCACACGCAAGGTGATAAAAACGCCCATTAGAATCACTGCATATTGAGTAAACACAGAGAAGCTATTTCGAATACCTGCATCCTTCGCGTTACGGTACAACCAACGATAACAAAACTCGCGTGTCCATTTTGAGGCCCAAATAAATAAACAAAGAAGGAAGCTAAATTCAAGGATACTTACCAATGTAATGTGTACCCCGGAAATATCTACCAATGGGTAATGTCCAAATTTCTTAAGGCTTCCCATCACAAACGCATCTGAATACCATCCAAACAACTGAAATAATAGAACGA
>CAXNER010000093.1:0-5341 GCA_964201315.1 Legionellaceae bacterium | reverse complement strand
ATCATCGAAAATCAAAGGGGTACGTTGCATCCAAATTTGATATGAATTCTCGCTTAGAAATCATATGGACTATCATCCCCTTTCTAATTTTGGTAGGACTTGCTATTCCTGCCACCAAAGTGTTGATACGTATGGACGACAGTAGCGATGCAGATGTAACAATTAAAGTGGTTGGTTATCAATGGAAATGGCAATATCAATACCTAGACCAAGGCATTAGTTACTTTAGTAATTTAGCAACACCCTATGCACAAATTCAAAACCGTCAACCGAAAGGTGAATGGTATTTGCTTGAAGTGGATAGACCACTTGTTCTACCCATCAATAAAAAAATTCGATTCATAGTAACCTCAAACGATGTCATTCACTCATGGTGGGTTCCAGAATTGGGGGTAAAACGTGATGCAATACCAGGATATATGCACGAGGCATGGGCCAGAATTAATAAACCCGGCATTTATCGTGGCCAATGTGCGGAGCTCTGTGGCATCAATCATGGGTTTATGCCGATTGTGGTCGAAGCCGTTAGTGAAGAAGATTTCGCACTCTGGGTAAGTCAACAACAACAAGTGGCAGACATTTACGCTGGAACTAAAACCCAAGCATCCACTCAAAAAAACATGACGCGTGCTCAATTAATGCATTTGGGAAAAGATAGATACAATACGCGATGCGCCGCTTGCCACCAAGCCAATGGCGCCGGCATTCCACCACTCTACCCTGCACTTAAAAACAGCTCGGTTGCTGTGGGAAACCCCATATCAAGACATATTGCAATGATTTTAAATGGCGTTCCTGGCTCAGCGATGCAACCTTATAAAGATCAATTAACTGACGAAGAAATTGCTGCTATTACGACCTATGAGCGTAACGCCTGGGGAAACAATACAGACGATGAAGTTCAACCCGCTGACGTGGCAATGGTTCGTCAAAGTGATATTCAACAACCCACGATAGTGAAAAAAGCACAAGCTGGAGGTTTTCGATGAGTCAAGCATTAGCACATGATAACGATGAACATGAGGCTCATGGCCCAGAGCAAGGCAAAGGCATCATCGGCTTTATCAAACGTTGGCTATTTACAACCAACCATAAAGACATTGGTACGTTATATTTATGGTTAGCAATGATTAGCTTCTTCGTTGCCGGCGGCATGGCATTGGTTATCAGAGCCGAATTATTTCAACCAGGCCATCGGTTTGTCGACCCCAATTTTTTTAATCAAATGACCACGTTGCATGGGTTAATCATGTTATTTGGTGTTGTCATGCCCGCCTTTACTGGTATGGCAAATTGGCAAATTCCAATGATGATTGGTGCACCCGATATGGCGTTGCCGCGCTTAAATAACTGGAGTTTTTGGATCCTTCCCTTTGCGTTTTTATTGTTAGGCTCAACCTTGTTCCATGACGGCGGCGGCCCTAATTTTGGTTGGACAATGTATGCACCATTGTCTACCAAATTTGCACCACCCAGTACCGATTTTATGATTTTTTCTATTCATATGATGGGGCTATCATCCATCATGGGCTCCATCAATATTATCGCTACTATCCTTAATATGCGGGCACCTGGCATGACATTAATGAAAATGCCGGTTTTTGTTTGGAGTTGGTTGGTTACTGCTTTTTTACTTATCGCCATCATGCCGGTATTAGCAGGTGCCGTCACAATGATGTTGGCTGACCGCCATTTTGGCACTAGCTTTTTTGAGGCCGCCGGTGGTGGTGACCCTGTCTTGTTTCAACATATTTTTTGGTTCTTTGGTCACCCGGAAGTGTATGTTCTAGTAATGCCGGCCTTTGGCGTTATTTCGGAAGTCATCCCAACATTTAGCCGCAAACCCTTATTTGGCTATCACTTTATGGTTTATGCGATTGTTAGTATCGCGCTGTTATCGTTTGTCGTCTGGGTACATCACATGTTCACTACGGGCGTGCCTTTAGGTGCTGAATTGTTTTTCATGTACACAACTATGCTCATAGCCGTTCCCACCGGTATTAAAGTATTTAACTGGGTTGCCACCATGTTTAAAGGCTCTATGAGCTTTGAAACGCCAATGCTTTTTGCTGTCGCATTTGTATTCTTATTCACCATCGGTGGCTTTACAGGACTAATGCTTGCATTAGTCCCCGCAGACTTTCAGTACCAAGACACCTATTTCGTGGTAGGGCATTTTCACTATGTATTAGTCCCAGGCGTTATATTCGCCCTAATGGCGGCAACGTATTACTGGCTACCGAAATGGACTGGGCATATGTACAACGAACGTGTTGGTAAATGGCATTTCTGGTTATCAGTTATTTCCGTTAATATTGCTTTTTTCCCTATGCATTTCCTAGGCCTGGCTGGCATGCCACGCCGAATTCCAGATTATGCTTTGCAATTCACCAATTTTAATATGATTTCCTCAATTGGCGCCTTCATCTTTGGTTTTTCGCAATTGTTGTTTTTATACAACGTTATCGCAACTATTCGCCATGGCAAGAAAGTTGATAACCGCGTATGGGAAGGGTCACACGGCCTAGAGTGGACCCTGCCGTCTCCACCGCCTTACCACAGCTTTGTTACACCCCCTGAAATTCATTAAAGGGACGTGTGTAAATGGCTGTGAAGAATCATGTAAAACTGGTTGCAACACTGATGGGCATTGCATTAGGCATGTTTGCTTTTGGATTTGCCTTGGTGCCTATTTACAATAGCTTGTGTAAGAATTTAGGCATTAACGGAAAAACCAATCCAAAAGCCATTGCATACGATGCAACACATACAAAAATAGCGGAAAATAGAGAAGTCATGGTAGAGTTTGTAGCCACCAATAATGGCGGTATACCTTGGGCATTTTATCCAAAAATTCAGAAATTAAAAATACATCCCGGCGAATTAGCGACCCTTGCGTTTTATGCTGAAAATACAACCAATCACCGCATGACGGTGCAAGCAATCCCTAGCGTCACCCCTGGAATTGCCGCTAAATATTTAAAAAAAACAGAATGTTTTTGTTTTACCCAACAAACATTGGGAGCCCATGAAGCCATGGACATGCCATTACTTTTTCACCTAGATACCGATTTACCAGCCAGCGTGAAAACCATCACCTTGGCTTATACGTTGTTTGATGTGACAGACAGAGTCACTCACTAAGAACAGGAGAATTTAAGATCATGGGAGCGCACGGCACATATTTCATCCCTAAACCTAGCCATTGGCCAGTTGTTGGCTCTATTGGTTTAACAACCACGCTAGTAGGGGCAGGATCTTGGCTTCATGCCGATTGGTATGGACCCTATTTTTTTACACTGGGTCTTTTTATTCTAATTTTCATGATGTTTGGTTGGTTTGGTCAAGTTATCTATGAAAACCAAAAAGGTGTTTATGACCTTCAGGTAGACCGTTCATTTCGTTGGGGGATGTGTTGGTTTATTTTCTCTGAGGTTTGTTTTTTTGGTGCATTTTTCGGCGCCTTATTTTTTAGTAGGCTGTGGTCAATACCCCTGCTGGGAGGCGATATACATCCCATTACGCACGTAACATTATGGCCTGATTTCAAAGCCACATGGCCGGTACTTGTTAATCCTAATAATCAAACTTTTGTTGGCGCGCATGAGGGCATGGGGGCCTGGGGATTAGCGGCAATCAATACGTTGGTTTTATTAACCTCAGGAGTAACTGTTACCTGGGCGCACTGGGCATTAAAATTTAATAAACGCCGCCAATTGTGCATAGGTCTAGCTCTTACCGCAGGCCTTGGACTAATGTTCTTGATGTTGCAAGCGCATGAGTATTATGACGCCTACACAACAATGAATTTAACCCTGGATGCTGGGATTTATGGAACAACCTTTTTCATGCTAACTGGTTTTCATGGCCTACATGTGACCATTGGTACCATCATGCTGACGGTAATCCTAATCCGCTCACTTAGAGGGCATTTTACGCCGGAACGGCATTTTGCATTTGAAGCCGTAGCCTGGTATTGGCACTTTGTAGACGTTGTTTGGTTATTTTTGTTTATTTTCGTCTACTGGCTCTAGCATTAAAACCCACCTCAAACACCTGCGATCGCATCGAACCTGTGGCTTGACCACGGGTTCGATGCAAATGTAAACTTACAGATCGATATGCAGCAACCAATATAACCTTGTGTATAATTTGGTTCAACGGAGAGCGCGATGGGCTGGATGACGTCCGTAACAGATCGGGTAAAAAAAATATTCAGTCCCAATAATAGAGCAGCAGCTGCTAATCTTTCCTATCAAACCGCTGAATTTTCCTATCAAACAATTACCCATTTATTTGAGCACTTTAGTAAACTACCTAACGTTATAAAGGCTGCCGTAAGCCATCCACCAACATCCAAAGTTGCCCGTCATATGGGCCGCATCATAGCTCTTGACGTAGCACCATTGGTGTTAGTAACGGTGGCCCACCAATACATCCAAGAGCAAGGTCGTGCCTATATAGAACAGGACCCCAACGAGGACTGGTTAAGCACCAATACCGTTTTAGAAACAGGCCTACTTATACTTCAAGCCGCCACATGGATTTACACTGTTCGGGCAAAAGCCCAACTTCTAGCACTAACATTGGTGAATACCTTTGAAGCATCCAACATGCTCAAAGATAGAGAAAATCCTCCGCCGAAAATGACCGTCTGTGAAGAGCAAAAATGCACTAACTTACGTATTTTACAAGGAACAATGCGTGAAAATGTTAACTTCTTCGCAACACAATATTTCATATCTATTACTGGGTACGTTCCTGTCGTAGGTTCACTATTAGAAACCGTCCTCGCCACATACCACCGAGGACAATATGTTTTAAATATTGTATTGCCTGTATGCAACCGTCATAAGATCGTATATGAACTAGACCATCCTGAGCGCATAGTAGCGTTTGGAGTTGACCAGGCAATTGGCACCTGGCTTTTAGGCTTGCTGATACAAAAAGCCACCGGGATTCCACCTGGATTTTTTAAAACAGCGATTGAACAGTACATGCTTATGTACGAAATAAGCATGGCCACGCACTTAAAACTACCCCAAGCCCAAGCGACATCGACCCGCCTCAACCTAAATCCAGTTAGACGGTATGAAGACATCATTGGTTTTATTTTTGACACCCTGTTGCTGGGACTTAAAACCCAAATTCAACGACGACTTCAAACAAGACAACCCATAAACATTAAAGACCACCTATTGAATATGCCATGGCCCGAATACTGGAGTCGCTTTGAGAGAGTAAAGCAGCTGCTTCTTTTGCGAATTCTTTTACCCCGCTCATTACAAGATGCCGACGCGTTTCTTCGTATTCCTATCATTCGCGACAATTGGCTGGATTT
>CAXNER010000092.1:0-5357 GCA_964201315.1 Legionellaceae bacterium | reverse complement strand
CCTCAATAGTAATTTGTCTTTCAGTCAATTCAAACCAAAAAGTCAAAGAAACACGGGGATTAACATTTAATTCTTCTACTTTTTTAGTTCCTCTTTGCGTAAAAAATAATAATCCTTCCGGTGAAATTTCTCTTATTGCTACCACTCTGCTATGAGGAATTGCATCAATAGTACTTGTTGCTAAAACCGCTTGTGCAGGATCGGGCGCTCCAACTGAATTTTCTTTATTAAGCCATTGGGTTAATTTGTTTATCGGCATTTATTTTGTTCCTGAAAATAGAAATCGCATGATGTGTATTGCTTATTTTGCTTTACGCGATGATCTCCTTACGTAAAAAATAAAATACAGCATCTTTGAGAAATCCTCGTCTTTCAAATTCAATCTGAAAGCCTTGTTTTTGGTAAAACTCTAAGGCTTCCCAATCAAATGTGTTGACTGTCGCAAATGTACAATTCATGTTTTTGCCATATTGAATAGCGGCATTCATTAATTGAGTACCAAAACCTTGGTGACGAAGTGGGTCGCTCACCCACAGCTGGTCGATATAAAGACACCCATACAATGTGTTGCCATTACAGCCGCCAAGGATGGTATGGTGTTCATCGCGGATGAAAAATGCAAAAAAGTCCAGAGGCTTAAATGCTTTTTTCGCAAAAGCCTGCTGCATAATAGCATCACCAAGAATCTGAGTCTCCTCAGGGGTTGGGTTGCTCTCAAAAACAAGTTGATAAGCCATAGTTTTTATCTTTAATCCGAAGTAGGTATCCAACCACCATGATTAACAAAACTGGCTTCATTATGGCCAGACCATGGAGGTATGGTGACACAAATAAAAACCAGATCACCCTTATCACTTCGATATTGAAAATCGGTCCCTAAGGGAATATCAATGCTGATACCTGTTTCAAGTTTTGTAATCGTTTCTTGCTCGGCATCTTTGCGCCAAATTGCACCAACACCGGAAAGTATATACCAAAACTCGCTGACTGTTTTATGGCGAACTGCTTTTGAAACGGCGCCCTCTTTTAGAGTGCAATGTGCCATACCACCTAAGTGATTATTCATCAGTAATCTAACTTCAGCACCAGCTGGGGATACATGTTGATAATCCGCTGGAATATTTTGAGTTTTCATCGTTTTAAAATCCTATTTTTATCATAGTAATATCTGCATGACAGTGACGGGATGTTCTTTATACCTATCCATGCCTAAAGTTTGCCAGCCCAACATTTTGTAATAGTTTGGGGTCGTCTGATCAAAGGTATATAAATATAATTGGGAAAAACCCAATGCTTTGGCCTTCTCTTTGGTTGCATGGATTAGTTTCTTGCCAACCCCTTGTTTTTGGTAAGGCGGGTCAACACATAAATCACCTAACCAAGGCATCAGATCGGGACGAATACCATCATTTACTTGCAGAGAGCAGATTCCTATTGGTTTATTTCCATGTAATGCAATGTGAGCGAGTGGCAACGTATTTGTGTGATGCCATTCATGCATCCATGACGCTATTTCACTAATGGGTATATCGGGCGCACAAATTTTTCCAAGTGCATCATACCAAATCTCTGCAAGCTCAGGTATTGCGTGTGGGTAGTGTTTTAAAAGCTGAATAGTTAGCATAGTGAACTTATTATTTGATGTAGGTTGATAATTTTTTAATATGCTCGTTAATTAACGCATTTACAGCTTTTTTATCAAAATCAGGGCAAAACCGCGGATAGGTCCGGTCAAGACCATAAGACCACTGTTCAAGCAGGTCATGATTGTATTCTAACATGTCATCGATGATATATTTGTCGTAATATTTATCAGAGTGAATGCCAATTCCACCATCATAAAGCTCGCCTGTTGGAAGCCGAACCAATACGTGATAACACTCATCACGCTTTGGCGTCATCACAAAACAAATGTGTGCCTTTTCTTTAAAATGATCATTCCAGGCTCTGAAAAAAAGTTGTGCAAATACACCACAAGGACCGTAATTTATTCTAGGGGTATCATCATGAAAGCCCAATAGCTGGTTAATATCATTTTTTAAATCATCCAATATGGATTTTGCTATGGTTTGTAAAATAAAGTCAGTACGTTCGTCTATAGTGCCTTTTGGCACTTCAATCAGTTGGTAGCCACAAGAGGGATAAGCCTCTTTCAACGCGTGATATGTTTTTAAAGCTTCTTGAAAATCTTGTTGGCGTTCGACATCATTTTCATAAATCTCAAGCCAGGGTGGAAAGATAAATACAACTTTATTGTAGCGAAAACGCACAACAGCATCGTTGACTTCCGTACTTATTTCTCCGCAAAACGTTTTAGAATATCCATATAGGTCGGGAATACCTCGGTCAAAGAAAATAGGTTTTTCCGTTGAGCACATCTTGCAGTAATCTACAATGGACTGCTCAAGCATCAAATCACGAAAAGCTTTTTGATTCCCCGTATGGGTGGCAGACCCTCCCAACTTTTGTTGTTTTTGGATAATGTCGCGTCCAACTTCAGGGATAATGGAATAGCCGCGATGTGCTAATGCGCTTAAGACAGATGTTTTTCCGGAGCCAGGCCCGCCCGTTAGGATATAAAAATTGGATTTATCAAAACTCAAAGTACTTTCCTTTTTTCACTATTGTAAATAAACATTGGACATGCTCGTCACTGGTAATTTATTTTACAGAAAATTTGGCTCTGTCGAAAATATTTTCGCTAAATTGGGTTTTACCGCATATCCAGCCCAAACTAGCAATCAAATTAATTAGCTACCTTTGAATGTCTCTTGCATAAGTCCCAATGTTAAAGCACTAGGAAATACAGTGTCGTGATCCATATTAAGAATAATTTCCATGGAACTTACCATGTTTTGATGCGATTTTTTGTTTATTATCGTATTTAAATTCTTTAGGTCATCAACCATTCTATAATCCCCGTTGTTTTCTTTCTCTCCAATAAAAAGCAGCAATTTGATAGGCTTCTTTACAGAAAGGGTCTGTTTATTTTTAGCAGCTTTTAAAAGCAAATGATTATCGTACCAAAGCGAAGGACTAACTATTATGTAATTATCAAATGTTTCAGGATGGTTTAATAATAAATATATACCAAACAAGCCTCCAAAAGAGTGCCCAACAAATGTGTTATCTTTTGTAATTCGGTAATGCTTTGACATATATGGCATTAGCTCTTTATTAATAAATTGATAGAATTTAATAGCACCACCTGAGTATTTCTGATATTCGGCTCCATAGCCACCATCACTTACATAGCTAGGTGTATAGTCCCTTGTTCTGTTTTTTTTATATTCAAAATCGGCATAAGCAATTCCAACGATTATATATTCTTCAATTCGATTTCTATCGGAAAGGTGTTCAATAATTTGTTTTGCTAATAAAAAGCTGTAATCGGCATCAAGTAAATAAATAATTGGATAATGCTTGGTAGATCGCCCATAATTTTTTGGTAAATGGATATATAAATTATAATTAACTCCGTTAGATTGAGACACAAAACCATCAATAGTATCGGGTAGTTTGAAAGATTTTAACAAACTATCTGATTTGTTCAGTGCAAATACATTTGATATAGATAACTGAATAAAAAACAAAAGTATTATCAGAAAAATATTTATTATTTTCATTTGGCTCCTCTAAAACCTTACATTTTTTTCGGGGCCAGTGTTAGCGAGCGTGCATTTTTGGTCTACTAACGTAACCTTAGACCTTTCAATTTGTTCAATTAGCTGTAGCAATTTTTCTTTGACCTGTTCCTTTGCTCTCGGACCCGCATGATTTTCTTCTTTTTTGCTGTCCACTATATGATTAACAAAAATAATTTTCCTATTGCCTTTTTCAATCCAGCCGATAAACCAACCATGCTTAATTTCAAGTTGCTTTGTTCTATCTTTATTTAGCAAAAATCCGCTGCCTGTTTTGCCATACAACTTCCAGCCGTGAGGAAGATCTTCAACATAAATAATATTTTTTGTCATACTTTGGGCATGCCCGCTGACTGGCAATTTATTTGACAAAAAATTTTCCAAAAAGATGGTCTGTTCGTCTGGCGATATTTCTAAAGAACTTGAAAGCCATGCATTTGTTAAACCATTGTCTTGTCCTTTATCACCGGAAACATCCTGATTGCCATAATTAAATTTTTTCACATAATCTTGGAATTTTTTCATGCCAAGCTGCGGGGTTAAAACCTGCGAATACCATACACAGCTATTTTTCATCCAACTGGTTGGATTTTGTGGATCTTTCCAGGATTCTAAATACGCTTCATACTCTGGTTTAAAGGGCCACTGTGGATGCATTTCATCTTTTAAAATACTAGCATCATACCCCATGAGCGCTAAAGCTATTTTAAAACTTGAACAAGGAGAGTAACGTGTATTGCAATCGCCTTCGTGCTTAATAACAACGCTGTTTTCCTTGGCTATAAAACAGCTTTCAGCAGCAGCAAATGCAATATTGGCCGATAAAATTACAGAGCATAAAAACAATATGAGTTTTTTCATAATTTGCCTATTTTAAAAATTGTATGATTGATTTCAAAATTTCTTCGTTGATGCGAGGGCCACCTCTGTCAGATAAATCTATGTGTTTTGCCCTTTCTATAATGATTGTCTGGACGCCTTTATCTGGAACAATGGTGAAATGGGTGATTGTCTCCTGCTTAAAGGGCAGCGTGTGGTGCCAAATCGTTTGATAAAGCTTGGTTACGAATTTCGTTATCCAAACTTGGTGGATGCACTGCGTCATGAATATAATTAATTTTTATAAGTGATGGTGAATAAACATGTCGTCTAATGCCATCGTATGGTTCCGACAAGATTTGCGTCTCTATGATAATCCTGCATTTGCAGAAGCTTGTCGTCATCATGATAGGGTTATCCCAATATATATTCTGGATGAAATCGCCACACCCATAGGCGGAGCTCAGCGGTGGTGGCTTCATCATAGTTTAGCGTCGTTAGATAAGGGCTTAAAAAAACTGGGATTGAATTTGTGTCTGCGTCAAGGAAAAGCCTTAGATGTTTTAAAACAATTGGTCGAAGACTATCAAATTGAGTCTATCTATTGGAACCGTTGTTACTCACCTGTTTCAATAGAGCGTGACACCGTCATAAAAAAAGTTTTTCAAACAGGTGGCATTCGCATTGTGAGTACAAATGGTAGTTTGCTTCATGAACCTTGGCAAATCAAAAATATGTCGGGGCATTTTTTTAAAGTGTTCACACCATACTGGCGGACTTGTTTAAAGCAAATGGACATTCCTGAGCCATATACGATGCCCTGTATACCCAAAGCATTGGAGGCTCATAGCGATTCACTTGACCATTGGAAACTACTACCGACCAAGCCGAATT
>CAXNER010000091.1:0-5411 GCA_964201315.1 Legionellaceae bacterium | reverse complement strand
CAATTTTCTGGAAATCCAAGCCAATGCCCCCTTTATGAAGCGGTTAGTGACGGACAATTTCCGAGTGGGATTGAATATTATCTACCTTTGTTTTTTGAAAAAACTGCTACTTTTTTTGACTACTTACCATCAACAGCGTCCGTATGCCTCATAGAATCTATTCACGAACAAGCAGAGCTTTTCTGGCACGAACTCACTGTGCGCTATGAACAGCGTAATTACGATATTTCACGTCCTGTGCTCGCCCCGTCCACCTGCTTTTTAACGCCAACTGAGCTGCTAACGCACGCAAAACTTTACCAACAATTACGCGTATATCACAACCCAGTCGACAAAAAAGGGGCTGTGTTTAATTTTGATGTAGGTCTTGCACCCTCGCTACCCGCAGAACGACAAGCATCAGAACCGCTAGCGTGCTTGCGTGATTTTATGGCAAAAAATGATCATCGTTATTTATTGGTGGCTGAAAGCGCTGGGCGTCGCGAAGTATTGCTTGATCTCCTTAAGCCAAGCAACATTTCACCTAAAGTTCAACCCTCTTGGTCAGCGTTCATTGAGGATGATGCCCGTATCAACATAACAACAGGGCCACTCATTGATGGGGCAGAACTCCTAGGGCAATCAATTTCAATTATCGTCGAATCACAAATTTTTGGTGCCACCAGTGTGCCGCAGCGACGCAGTAGTCAAAAAACCATTGATCCAGATTTAATCATTCGTGATTTAGTAGAGCTACGCGTTGGTGCTCCCGTCGTGCATTTGCAATTTGGTGTTGGTCGCTACCAAGGGCTTCAATACATTGACAATAATGGCATTGCTAACGAATTTTTAATCTTAGCCTACGCAGGTGATGACAAAATTTATGTACCAGTTACCGCTTTAAATTGCATCAGTCGCTATACAGGAGCCGATGCAGATCATGCCCCTTTGCATCGTTTGGGCAGTGATCAATGGCAAAAAGAGAAAAAGAAAGCCGCTGAAAAAATTCATGACATCGCCATTGAGTTATTAGATATTTATGCAAAACGTGAAGCAAAACCTGGCCATGTTTATCAGTTTAGTCCTGATGACTATCAACGCTTTGCCAGCGGGTTTCCATTTACCGAAACAATTGATCAACTACAGGCCGTTAGTCAAATTATTAAAGACATGCAATCACCACGTCCAATGGATAGACTCATCTGTGGCGACGTTGGCTTTGGAAAAACAGAAGTTGCTATGCGCGCAGCCTTTATTGCAGTGCAAAATGGCAAACAAGTATGCGTGCTAGTACCAACGACCCTGCTTGCAGCCCAACATTTTGATACGTTTCGTGACCGATTTGCAGATTTTCCATTCAATATTGAACTGCTCTCTCGTTTTCGTAGTACAAAAGAGGCCGCGCATGTCATTGCATCTTTGGAAGATGGCCGTGTAGATATTGTCATCGGCACCCACAAACTGTTTCAAAAAGACATCCGCTTTAAAAATTTAGGCCTGCTCATCATCGATGAAGAACACCGATTTGGTGTTAAACAAAAAGAACATATTAAATCAATACGCACACACGTTGATATCCTCTCGATGACTGCAACCCCCATACCTCGCACCCTGAATATGGCAATGGCAGGTATTCGTGATATTTCACTTATCGCAACCCCACCCGCTAAACGCCTGGCAATAAAAACATTTTGGCAAGAAACAAATGATAGCGTTTTGCGTGAAGCAATATTGCGGGAAATTTTGCGTGGTGGCCAAGTTTTTTTCCTCCACAACAACGTACAAACCATCGACCGTGTCTGCCAGGATATACAAACACTCGTTCCTGAAGCCAAAATCCATAGTGCTCATGGACAAATGCGCGAGCGCGAATTGGAGCGCATCATGTCTGAATTTTACCACCATCGATTCAACGTGCTTGTCTGCACAACCATCATTGAGACAGGCATTGATATTCCTACGGCCAATACCATTATTATTGATAGAGCTGATAAATTTGGGCTTGCTCAACTGCACCAACTGCGTGGGCGCGTGGGCCGCTCTCATCATCAAGCCTATGCTTACTTATTAACGCCTAACGAAAAATTATTAACACCCGACGCCATTAAACGCCTAGAAGCAATTGTTACCTTAGAGGATTTGGGCGCGGGCTTCACACTTGCAACACACGATCTTGAAATTCGTGGTGCGGGTGAATTATTAGGTGAAGATCAAAGCGGTAACATGCACGCCATTGGGTTTACTCTCTTTATGGAAATGTTAGACAAAGCTGTTAGTGATTTAAAAGCAGGAAAGATACCAGAGCTTTCGGCCCCTATGAACCAAGGCCCTGAAATAGAGTTACGCTTAAGTGCTATTATTCCTGAAGACTATATTGGTGATATACACACAAGGCTCATCATGTACAAGCGCGTATCCCACGCGAAAGACAAACAACAATTACACGATTTACAAATTGAAATGATTGATCGTTTTGGACTCCTGCCACAGCCAGTCAAAAACTTGCTATTAATCACCGAATTAAAAATATTGGCAGCTAAATTAGGTATTACTCGAATTAGTGCCTCAGGTCCTAATGGAAAAATTGAGTTCAATGACAAACCCACTATCGACGCAAGGGTGCTTATAAGTTTAATTCAGGTTCATGCCAAGCGTTATCAAATGGAAGGCCCTTCACGATTGCGATTTACGTTGGATAACACAACACATGAAGAACGTATTCATGAAATCAGCAGTTTGTTGCTCAAACTAGAGAGTAAAGAGTAGGCATGCCAATGCCGACCCTAACTCGAGCCCGTTCCGCCGACTGTTAATGCATCAATTTTAAGCGTTGGCTGCCCCACTCCGACGGGAATTGATTGCCCATCTTTGCCGCAAACGCCAATACCACTATCTAAGGCTAAATCATTACCGATCATGCTTATTTTTTTCATTACATCAGGTCCATTGCCAATCAGCGTTGCACCTTTCACAGGTCGGGTTATTTTACCATTTTCGATGAGGTATGCCTCACTTGCAGAAAACACGAATTGACCTGAAGTAATATCGACTTGACCACCACCAAAATTAACGGCATATAACCCTCGTTTAACTGAACGAATGATGTCTTCTGGATTATCCTGGCCTGCGAGCATATAGGTATTGGTCATTCTGGGCATAGGAACATGCGCATAAGACTCTCGACGGCAATTTCCAGTGGGTAGCATCCCCATTAATTTGGCATTTAATTTATCTTGCATATAATTCACCAACACACCATTTTCAATCAAAGTAGTGCATTGTGTAGGTGTACCCTCATCATCCACGGTCAATGATCCACGTCTATCGACCAAGGTACCGTTATCTACAACCGTAACCCCGGGAGATGCCACTTGTTGTCCAATACGCCCGGAAAATGCTGACAAGCCTTTTCGATTAAAATCCCCCTCCAACCCATGCCCTACCGCTTCATGCAGCAACACACCAGGCCAGCCTGGGCCAAGCACCACTGGCATCATGCCTGCCGGAGCATCTTGTGCATCCAAATTGATCAACGCCTCACGCACAGCTTCGCGTGCATAACCTAACGCCCTGTCTTCGCTTATGAAAAATCCATAACCAACACGGCCGCCACCACCAGATCGCGCAGATTCGCGCCGACCTTTGTCCTCAACGATAACACTTACACTCACGCTAACCATGGGGAGCACATACGCAATCATCTGACCATGCATTCCAGCAATCATGACTACCTCATAACAACCACTTAATGATGCATTAACTTGGATAACACGAGGGTCAATCCTCCTTGCCTCCTTATCCATCGCTTCTAGTAGCGCAATTTTTTCATGGCTGTTCATCCCTTCAATAGGATTTATACCTGGGTAGCGGACAATTGGGGCGGTTGCCACTTTTATAGCTTGTGTTGGATGACTGCCGCTAAAAGCAATGGAGCGCGCCGCATCGGCCGCTCGCTCCATTGCTGGGAATACAATATCATCACAATAGGCATAACCTGTTTTGTCACCACTCACCGCACGAATACCCACGCCACGATCGATAGAGTAACTACCACTTTTTACTTCACTGTCTTCTAAATACCATGATTCGTAACTACAACTTTGAAAATACAAATCAGCATCATCAATATGATGGGTCAACATAGAGCGTATCAATTTATCGATATTGCTCTCATCGATCGAGGCAGGTTTTAATAATAGATCTTTAGCAATAGCAAGGGCTAACTTCATGAGACTACCTATTGGATATGTATACTGCTGACAGTATAGCTGTTAATAAAAATGGGGCACGTTTTTTTCAATTAATGATTGAGCACATGGTGATCGTTACAAGGAAACTGCTGACGCAACTTACGCAAATGCGCTAAATCGATGTCAGCAATAACGAGTCCAGAACCGGTTTGATGTGTGCCTATGATAGTACCCCAGGGCTCAATAATCATGCTATGTCCATGAGTACTACGCTTATTGGTGTGCACACCACCCTGATTTGAAGCCAAAATATAACATAGATTCTCAATTGCACGCGCTCTTAATAAGACTTCCCAATGCGCGTCTCCGGTAACGGCAGTAAACGCCGAAGGCACTGTAAAGAGTTCAGCGCCCTTAAGCATCAATTGGTGATAAAGCTCCGGAAAACGTAAATCATAACAGATTGTTAAACCAACGCGACCCACAGGTGTATCAACAACAACCAACTCCTCACCTCTATTGATACTAAATGATTCCTGGTGAGACTCTTTCTCAGATACACGCGCATCAAACAAATGAATTTTGTCATAGCGAGCAACAAAGACGCCCTTGTCATCATAAACCATGCAACTCGCAGTCACTCGCTCGCTTGTATGTTTCAAAGGAATTGAACCTGCAATTACCCACAGACCATACCGTTTAGCAAGCTTACTAACCGTGTCTTGAATTTCACCATGACCAACGTCTTCCGCAATCATTAGCTTGTCGGTTTCTTTCATCCCCATGAATGCGAAGTTTTCAGGCAACACTATCAATTTGGCGCACTCTTCCCGCGCTTTTAAAAAAAACGCATCCAGGCAACTTAAATTTTCTTTAACATTTGCTGAAGAAACCATCTGTAGCACTGCAACACGAGCCATTGTTTTATCCAAATCAATCAGAAAATCCCTGGAGGTCTCTGATATTACACGCAGCAATTCTAAATTTGAAGCCCATGAAATGCTGGATTTTTTATTGAGAAAGGAAATGTTGGGCCTTGGCCTAATGGCACTACCTTAAGAGAGTCTATTTTAAAGAAATAGATTTAAGTTGCTGATTTTAAATGAAATCAGTTTCCTTTTTATATATGATTGTTTTGCGAAAAACGGTCATGAAAAGGAAACTGACAAATGCAGTCTAAACAAAACAAACAACAAGGGCAAATAAAACACCTAAAGGGTTATTTGCAAAATGCAAAGAAAG
>CAXNER010000090.1:0-5412 GCA_964201315.1 Legionellaceae bacterium | reverse complement strand
ATGTTTTCGTACACAGTAAGTGCATTTAATAAATTGAATTGTTGAAAGATCATAGCGGTTTTATGCCGGGCACGGCGTAAATTTTTAGGTGACAGTTGGGTGATATTTTCACCATCAACCAACACATCACCTTTTTCAGGGCGTTCTAGTAAGTTAACACAACGCAGTAATGTCGATTTACCAGCCCCGCTCTTGCCGATGATGCCGAAAATTTCACCTTCTTGAACAAATAAATTGATGTCACGCAGCGCTACGTGGTTTTTATAGGATTTTGTTAATCCGGACAGTTCAATCATTTTTTTACCAGGGTTTTACAGCAGGCGGGTCGCTAAGGGGGAAAGGTAACTGCCCGCTTTAGCCGTATTTTCGGTAGAATGACGTTGTCAATCCATCGAGCGCCCGCAAGCTGAGTGGTCAAATCGGCGCAGTAATTATTATACAGAACCTGAGTGGATTGACAAGCTGTACGCGTCGCAATTTTATAACGCTAGCAGCTGCTCGTCAGGGATGCAACGTGAGTTTTTACCTCTTCTAGATTGGTTATTGGAAGTTTAGTTAGCACATTTTGTCCTAAACTAAATTCTAACCCTTTGGAGTGAGTACTTTTTCTATCTTTAAAATATTCAAACAGTTTCTCAATTTTAACAAGACTATTTTTTGCAAGCTTAAGCGACATTTGTTGGGTATCGGACAAGCTTGATTCATCACTATCGTGTGATAAATGAGGGTGATTTTTAAGTAGTTGATACTTTAGTTCAGACATCTTGGAAAAGCTGTAATTGACGACAAAATCAAGGTAGTGAACAAATACATTGTCGGGGGCATCAGTTACCCAATTTTTTACCAAGGTATTTAAATAAACAATTTGTTCAGATAGATAGGTGATATCGCGTTCTATTTGCTGTTCGGATTCTGATGTGTCTGAAACGGAATCGGTCAATCCAGCTATATCATTGTAGAGTTTTATTAATTGGTATTCAGCTACCAATAAATTTTTACTGGTATCACCAAATCGTGCTTTGTTCGTGGTTAAAAAATTATTAAAATCAGATAGGCTTTTATTTTGAGTAACCTTATCATCACAAATGATTGTATAATATTGCAACAATTGTGCGGCAAATGATATTACTGCAAATTTTGATAACTTACCCTGCATAAAATTACTAATGGTGGTGGTTAATTTTAGTTTTGCTTGTATAAAATCATCAAAACTATCATGGTTTGCAAGATTGGCTTTGAGTATCCTCATGCCTAATGTTTCGATCAATTGTTTGATCAAGGCATATTCGTCATCGGTAATCGCATTGATTTTTACGATATTATAGTCCATGACCCTAATGCCAGTAAGTGTTCTGACTAGATCGTTATCAATTGCACCAGATGGGGCCTTACCTAGAAAGGAAAACAAACTACCTATAGGCATACTATACACTCCTGTTTTTTAAGATACTAACCCAATACTTCTACCTAGGTATTCAATAGCGTTTTTTAATCCCGTTAGTAGATAGATAATGGCGTTAACAATGCTACCCAAAAACCCCTCAGTAGGTTTTGGATCTTTATTCGTAGCATTTAAAGCCACGATGGTTTGCTGGGTAATCGTCGCGTTGTCAATGGGTATAGTTTTATCGTCTTTAGCTTTTATTGGCCCCGCTATGTATTTTTGTACAATCGTCAAAATGGGCCCTAGTTTCTGCTTTGTTACTAGATCGTTGGCATGAGTGTTTTTTACGATGTAATCGGTCAGGTGGAAGAGTTGCTTGATGTGGTTTCGTATTATTTCTGCGTCTGAAGACAGCCATCCTGCGGTTTGCATAAAGATATATCTGCTTTCAATCCAACTTGTAAATTGTTCTAAGTTGTCATGGTCATCAATAAAAAACTCTTTTGCATTTCTTGTTTCATTTTCACGTGGACCAAATCCATCCGCCCTACCTGGATTAGGCAATCCCGTATTTTCATCAAAAAAGAGCCTGTAACGTTTACTAAAGAGCGCACTAGAGCTTTCATAGGCTTGTATTGAATAGACACTTAAGTCGGCTTCGTTTTTGTTTAAAATAGACTCGATATTTTGAACCACAGATTGCATGTACTTGCTTTGATTACGCCAGCTGTCCATAAAACGCCAGGTGCGTTCTCCACTAGCATTTTGTTCTATATAAGCGGTTATCCAATGCTGATCATTTAGGCCAAGTGCAAACACTTGATTTGCTTCACCGCGTGTTCTTGCAAATTTTACAACAGCCGCTGCTGCAAACAAGTCATCTTCCATGCCCATTAAGCCAAAATTTAACGCATTTGGGGTTGGATAAAAATTAACGACGCTTATATTTCCAGTATTATTTTCATGCAAGGGTAGGCTGATTAAATCGGCTTTTGTCACGCCAAAAGGGGCTAGAAAATCAAATGCACCGGATTTCACCCTACGAAGCAATTGTACGAATCGAGGCAAGGTTAGATCAATATCCCCGGCGGCATTCGCAAATTGTTTGGTCGATTTAAAGATAGCATCAAAGACATCTGCACGGCCTATTAAGTCGTTGAATGTCGCTTCAGTAATTTTTTTTTGTAAAAGCAGCAGGCTTAAAAGGGCGTTTTTAAAGGCGTGATAACCACAGGATTCCTTCGCTGATGGCCCCATGGTTTGGTCCATTACTGTTACTTGCTTAATTATGGGCATGTTATTTACCTTTAATTGTCTTACATTAATTAGGATAAATGATATGTCACTAACATTAACGGAGCATTAATTCTGTACAAATATTGACTAAATAACCGTTTTCTGTGTAAAATGTTAACATATTTGCTGGTATAGGACAAGCGGACGATGGCATTAAATGATCGTGAGTTAATCGATGAGGTGGGAAGAATAAGAAATACCGCCTTTGATATCAGAGTATATTTTAGAGCCCTTTTTTCACAACTCTTGCCCGACGATTTATTAACGGTTGATGGGTTGACCGTTGTTAATGAACTCATCAATGAATCTACGCTTCATCACGCAATGGCTAAGGACTACCCGAATCAGAACTATGTTCTATTTTTTTATGAACATGCACCTCATTCCCATGCGACAAGTCCTTTTTTTCCTCGTGAGCCGCGAGCACACACGTCATTGTTATTGGGTAATGTTAGGAATGGTAAAATTGATCAACTATTAAATATCGACGGGTTCCATTCTACATCCTATGTAGATATTTTGGGTGAGCGGACGGGCGCCACACCAAATGCGCTTATTAAGCATCGATTGGTTATCGGCATTAAAGAACGGGGGGCCTCGCTGTTGATGTGTCCGCTTCAAGCCGCATCGTGGCGAGACATGAATTGTGTGCTGTATGCATTTGCTTTCGTAAAAAGAATTATTGAGATTTTCAGAACAACACCGAAACTAATTACAGACGTATTTCCCTTGGATAAATTAAAAAAGTCATCAGATGTTGCCCTGACGGCTCTAGGCGATGGGATTCTTGAGGGCATGCATGGTATTTATGTTAAGCGAGACAATGGTTGTTTGGTCTTAGACCCTGCGGCAAGAGACGCATATCATAAGTCGTCTCGTGAAACGCTAGCCGAGACTGTGATGCTTAATTATGCAATTGAGTGTAGTTTGAAAAAAGGTGGTCTGGAGGGGGGGGGAACCACGCCTTCGTCGCCCCTTTCCGAAGGAAGCATTTTTAAGCCCATTCAATCGACACCTCTAAGTCATTTTAATGCACAAAAACCGTCTGGGTTTTCAACAACGCAAGTTGGTGCAATACAGAAAGTAATTTTGAAGCTACGTGCTGAATATAATAGCGCTTGGCCCTACCCTAACAAGGGTAGAAAAAAAATTAAAATGGATGCCTTGACAGATCTGCTTGAAATGGCCAATACCATGGCTCCAATCGATGCTATTGACCGTATAGAAAAGATTAAAGGTGTGCGGGACGGGGCTATCAGCACCCGCACCGCAGTGTTGTTGGACAAACTTCGGTACGACCTTGGTTCTTCTTGCAGTAAACACCCCTAATCAAGCAGCTCTTTCCTGTTTTTGAAATAGGCAAGAGCATCGGGATTGGCGAGTGATTCTAGATTATTAATTGCCTGCCCATGCACTGTTTGACGAACAGCGACCTCCACCACTTTTCCGCTTAAAGTGTGGGGGATGTCTGCTACTTGTAGAATTTTAGCGGGTACATGTCGGGGGGAGGTATTTTGGCGAATGGTTTGCCGAATTGTTTTTTGCAGTTCTTCTGTTAATAACATCCCTTCACGTAATTTCACAAACAACACAACACGAACATCATCTTGCCATTCTTGGGCAATGACCACGCTGTCAATTACTTCAGATATTTTTTCGACTTGCCGATAGATTTCAGCCGTGCCTATGCGCACACCGCCTGGGTTTAAGATAGCATCTGAGCGGCCATAAATAATCAAGCCGCCATGGTTGGTAATTTCAGCAAAGTCACCGTGTGCCCAAACGCCTGGGAATCGTTCAAAATAGGCACGCTTATACAATAGTTTGTCAGGATCTTGCCAAAATCCCACCGGCATGCATGGAAATGGCTTGGTGCAGACCAATTCCCCCCTTGTGTCTTGTATCGATTTGCCTTGTTCGTCGAACACCTCCACGCTCATGCCAAGTCCTATGCTTTGTAGTTCCCCACGATAAATGGGCTTTATAGGATTACCTAGAGCAAAACAAGAGACAATGTCGGTGCCGCCAGAAATGGAGCTAAGTTGCACATCAGCTTTTATTTGTTGATAGACAAAATCATAATTTTTTGGCAGTAGGGGGGCGCCTGTGGACAGGATGCAACGTAAATGGTCAAGCGAAAATGAATAGTTTGGACTTGTGTTGTCTTTTTCTACTGCTGAAAGAAATTTAGGACTGGTGCCAAAAACTGTAATTTTTTCGTCATCAATCAATTGAAACAGGCGATTAGTATCTGGGTACGTGGGAGAGCCCTCATAGAGCGTAAGCGTAGCGCCTAAGGCCAATGTGGACACCATCCAATTCCACATCATCCAACCACAGGTTGTGTAAAAACATAAGTTGTCGTTTGGTGTTATGTCTGTGTGCAGTCCTAGTTCTTTAATATGCTGCAATAATGTGCCGCCGGCGCCATGGATAATGCATTTGGGAATACCGGTCGTGCCGGATGAAAAAAGAATGTAGAGCGGATGTGCAAAGGGAAGAGAGGCAAATTTAAGCGTTTTGGCAGGTTTTAGAAAATCTTTCCAAGAGATGGCTTTATCAAGCGCAGAAACCGTCGTCTCCTCATGGATAATAGGGCAGATAACAATATGTGTTAAGGACGGTATGAGGGCGCTAATCGCTTGAATTTTTTCGAAAGCATCGTGGGTTTTGCCTTGATATTGGTGTCCATCACAAACAAACAATAGTTTTGGTTTAATTTGTCCTAGGCG
>CAXNER010000089.1:0-5413 GCA_964201315.1 Legionellaceae bacterium | reverse complement strand
CGAAAATTGGAACTTAATTCAAGCGGAGTAAGACGTACAGGACCTATTCCCTCGCGTTTTGCACGTAAAAAAAGGCCCACTTCTGCAGCACGAAAACGGTAAATGGATTGCATGGGATCGCCTACAACAAACAATGTTTTTCCATCGTTGGGTTGAAAGCTTTGTACCAGTCGACTCAGTAACTGAAATTGTTGAATTGATGTGTCTTGAAATTCATCAACAAGCAAGTGATGAATACTATTATCAAGGTACAGGGCTAAATCAGTGGGACAATCCTCATCACCCAGAGCAATCAGTGCTTGCTCTGAAATAGCGGTAAAATCAACTTCATTGTGTTCACCAAACGTCACTTCTAAGTGAGCCGCCAGCAGGGGGAGGAGAGTAAATAGGGCCTGTAAGACGTTCCATTGGAGGGGATCATACTGTGGCGCAGGTAGATTTTTTACACGCAAAAGCGCTGCAAGAAAATCAGGTAGCTCATCTAGTTTGTTAAGAAGAATTTTACTGGCCGTTTTTAATTCATTGTAGTCGCTAGTACTGCAGTTACCCTTTTTTAAACCAACATGGTGATCAAATGCTTTACGCAACGTGTTCGTTGATGTGAGCAATAGTGCCGCGAGACTTTTAGCGAGGTTGGTGTCTAATTGGTTGAAATTTTCCCAATCACGCAAGGGCGCTCGGGGCGAGTCACTGTTGTTGTCAAGTGACGCAAGTTGTCGGACAAGGGCGGTTAATTCGTAAGCATACTCGTTTGGAATACTTCGAGTAAAACGCCCCAATTCATGATGCAAAATGTTAGATAACGCTTCTTCAAACGCGCTTTTTTCTTGCTCTTTTGCTTGGTACAAGAGGTGTAACCATTGGTCGCGTTTCGCGAGTAACTCACTAAACAACGACAACAAATTATCTTGACGATTATCGACATGCTCGAGGAGTGTCGTCAACGAGTGATGATAATCACTGTTTTCAACGGCAAAGCTAAAGCAGGAGCGAGCGGCGGCCATGTAATGGCGCTGTGGTTTATCGCTAATTTGTGCATAGGGAATTTGTTTCTCTTGCAAGGGGATTGCTTGTGTTAGTGTTTGGCACAGAGAATCGATAGTGATGATTCGAAGGCGTCCTGGCTGCTGTAGCAACGTCCAGTTCATTGCTTTGTCGCGTGCTAGTGCATCAGCCGCAAAGGCATAGGTTTGTTGTTGATGGCTTGATGTGGCCTCATGGTTCATT
This sequence comes from Legionellaceae bacterium, assembly GCA_964201315.1. Taxonomy (GTDB): domain Bacteria; phylum Pseudomonadota; class Gammaproteobacteria; order Legionellales; family Legionellaceae; genus CAXNER01. The sequence continues at coordinate 4,186 of CAXNER010000089.1, read as the reverse complement.
GCTGCTTCTTGCAATGCGCGCAGAATCCGTTCACGCATTTCATTGGCCGCTTTTCGCGTAAACGTGAGGGCAACAATTTGTTCGGGTGCTGTGACGCCACTGAGTAGGCGCAAATAACGTTGCGTGAGGATTTCAGTTTTACCAGAGCCTGCCGGTGCTTGCACAATGTAGGAGCAAAATGGATCGGTGGCCTGGTTGCGTTGGTGACTATCGTTTAGCATAAAATCCTGAAATTTTGGGGGGCTATTATCCCCCCATTGAGACGTTACAGAGAAACGGCTTAAATTTATTGTGCTTAAATAACAATTTCCTCTGCAGGAGGGCGAAGGTTGTAGGATGAGCTCATGCAATGGCCGTATGCACCTGTATTGGCAATGAGTATGATGTCATTTTCAAGGGTATCTGGTAACAGGCGGTCGTAGCCCAAGGTGTCACTGGACTCACAAATAGGACCTACGATATGCGCAAACCCAGTTTTTTCTTGGTTTAGGCGACTTAAATTGACAATGTCATGATAGGCGCCATACAGTGCCGGTCGTATTAACGAATTCATGCCTGTTTCTATCCCAACAAAACGAACTTTTCCCTTCTCTTTTCGCTGTGTAACTTTTGCAAGAATAACCCCACTCTCAGCGACAAAAAAGCGACCCGGTTCGAGCATAATCGAGAGTTCGGGGTAGCGTGTTTTAACCGCCATTAACGAGGCATCTAAAGCGCTTAAATCTAAAGGCTGTTGTCCGGGCTTATCAACAATACCTAAGCCACCGCCTATATTGATAATTTTAACATGAGGGAAGCGGGCAATTTCAGCGGCCAACATTAAGGCTGTTTGTTGCCACAAATCTAGTGACAATATGCCACTACCTGAATGGGCGTGAAGGCCTATGACGTTGATGTTGTGCTCGGTTGTTAGCGTAACGGCTTTGTTTAAATCTTCTTGGGTAATGCCAAATTTGGATTCATTACCGCCTGTGCATACGAATTTATGATGCCCTGCACCACAACCAGGATCAATGCGTAATAAAATGGATTTACCCTGGAAGAGTTCAGGCCAATTTTCAAGTGGATACAAGCTATCTATGGTCACATAACATCCCAAAGCAATTGCCTCTTCATATTCACTTTTTGCGGCAAAATTGGGGGTAAATAACAGCCTGGATTTATCAATCGTCGGAAATAGTGCTAGCACCTGGTGTAATTCATTGATGGAGACGCATTCAAAACCAATGTTTTTGGAATAAAAGGTCTGTAGGACACCTGGGTGTGGGTTGGCTTTGATGGCATAAAAAAGTTGGTCAATGGCTTTTAAATTTAGTAATTCATCGGCCTTTTCGATAAGCGTTTCAGAATTATAGACATAGCAGGGGGAGTGGGCTTCTCCTATTTTTAACAGGTTTTCTCGCGAGCTTTCCCACCAAGGGGTTTTTCTTGCAGTAGGATTTCCGAATTCTTCGTGCCAACTTTTTGAGTAGTAGAAACTTTGAGGGTTATTTTCAATGAGTAAATTATGCAATTGTTGGCAGAGTTTATCGGCTTGGGATTCGTCGACTACAAACGTTAAATTGAGATCATTAGACGCCAATGACATCAGGTATACTTTTTTGGCTTCAAAGACTTCGAGCGTTGGACCTAATTGAGGTAATACGGTTCGAATGTGATGGCCTACTAGACTCACAGCACTGCATGGTTCTATGATTTTAGCGCGGCAAAATTGATTTAAGTGGGCAATGAGTGCCTCTAGCGCGTGCCTATCGCGCAATTTAGCATTGCTGTCTAATGACACCGTAACGTTAAATTCGGAAGACGACAGTAAATCCACCGAAAAACCATGCTCTTTAAAGGTAGTGAACACATCGGCCAAAAAACCAACTTGTTGCCACATGTTTAGGGTATCAATGGAAATAAGTGTAATGCTGTGCTTGACCAAAATTGATTTGATGGGTGGGGCATTGTCATCACTTTCATGGGTTATTAGTGTGCCTGAATGTTCAGGCATGCACGTGTATTTTACAATCATTGGAATACCGGCGCGCCGCACGGGAGGTAGGCAATTGGGGTGTAGCACTTTCGCACCCATGGACGCAATTTCTTGGGCTTCATCGTAATTGAGTTGTTTTAGAAGACGTGCATGTGGCAATTGATGAGGGTTCGCGGTATAGATTCCAGGGACATCAGTCCAAATTTCACAAACGCTTGCATTAAGAATTGCAGCAAGTAACGCGGCGGATGTATCAGAGCCCCCTCGTCCTAGTAAAACAGTTTCGCCATGCTCATTACAGGCAATGAAACCTTGTGTGATGATGACATCCGCGCCGCTTTCTAGAAGTTGTTGGCTAAGGGTTGGATTGGGTTCACCATTGCAGCGCGCGGCTAGATAATTCATGGCGTCGCCACCAGGAATTGACGTGGTTTGTAATGCTTCGCGCACATCAAACCAGCGGCAGTTAATGCCTTTATTTTGTAAAAATGCGTGGCCTAAACGCGTCATCATTATTTCACCCAAGCTTAAAATTTGTGCTTGAGTCTTGGCCGGGGCTTCGCGCAATAGGGCGATGCCTGTGAGCCACAGGTGTAATTGTTTAAGATCAAGTTGGATAAGGTCGCGACTAACATTTAGGGCATCGGCGAGTTGTAAATAATTGTTTGTCACTTCTGCCTGAATGGTATGGTGCTCGTCAAGCAATGCCGCATCAATCATTTTTTCTAACTGATTGGATGCTTGCGTAAGAGCAGAACATACGATGACGGGTTGCACGCCTTCTTTTAAGTGTTTGCTTGTGATTTCAGCAATATGTTCCCAATTGTCACGTGAAGAAACACTGGTCCCACCAAATTTGGTTATTAATTGTCGCATAACTTAATCCGTGCAAAAATAGAACAGACTAGCATGGACCGTATTCCAGTTACAAGGGCTCCCATAGAATATTTCTTGATATCTGCTTGCAATGGAAACACATTCATTTATTATCGATGGGGTTTGTAATGGATAGATTTTTTAATCTCCTTTAGGTGCCAAAGTATACACCTCTGATTGGTTAGCCTATGTCATAAAAAAGGAGTATGGAGTGAGAAGTATGCGAAAACCAATAAGAACAATGACGAGTGTTGCAGTTATTGCAATGATGACAAGTCATGCGACAAATGCAGGGGGATTTTCCCTTTATACAGAAAGTAGTGCCGCAGCGATTGGTAATTTTGCCGCAGGCGTTGCTGCAGAAGGTGCTGATGCCTCTATCGGTTGGTATAACCCAGCAGGATTAGTGCTAATTAAAGAACAGCAAGCTGTGTTGGGTGGTGTGGGTGTTTTTCCTAGTACAAAATTGACGGGAACAAGCACTTATAACACATCAATAGATGCTGGTGGTCCGTTGGTTCACTTACCGTCTTATAGTCAATCATTCAGTGCATTGCAAGCGGCCAAGAGTGCTCTTGTTCCCTCGTTTCATTATGCATTACCGCTGGGTGATCGCGCCGTTTTTGGTGTAAGTGTTGTTGCCCCTTTTGGTTTGTCCACTGATTACAACGCAAGTTCTCCCGTTCGCTATGCGGCAACCCTTAGTAAGCTTGAGACAATAAATGTATCGCCAGAACTTGGGGGTAAGATTACAGAGAATTTTTCTATAGGCGCAGGGCTTGATCTGCAATACGCGACGGTTAAATTTAACAGCGTGATTGGTGCTCCGGTTGTGTTGGTGGATGTTTTGGAATTACCTGCTACATCAATTGATTCACTAAGCAATAACACAGGGGATTCATTTGGTGTTGGTTTTCATGCTGGCGCTATGTTTATGTTTGATGAAAACCACACCCGAATTGGTTTGAACTATCAATCTGAAATGAGGCACCAATTTACTGGGCAGAGTCAACTGACTGGTCTATTGGCCGATCCAACCTTGGACCCAGGGAAGGCAGATGAAGCAAATTCCAAGGCTGTTTTTCGTAGTAACACATTGATGAGCAACAATATATCCTTACCAAAAATCGTCACCTTAAGTGGTTATCAAGATATCAATGCAAAATGGGCGCTGCTTGGCTCGGTTGTATATTCTGGGTGGAGCACATTCAAGGCCATTACACTTGATAACATTGCCGTAGGTTTTCCTACTGCATTTTCTAATGATTTGACAACATTAAATCAAAGTACACGCGAGGGTTACCGAGATACTTGGCGTTTTGCCCTAGGCGC
>CAXNER010000088.1:0-5456 GCA_964201315.1 Legionellaceae bacterium | reverse complement strand
TGCCACATGCGCTGCCTCATAGAGAGCTTCAATTTGCAGAGCAGTTGTTACAACGCCTACAAAACGGCAGCAACGATTGTGTTTTTAGTTACCCGCGCATGACTGGCGATAGTCCGAACTTACCAAGCCCTCTAATTTCACACTTGCCGGTATTAGCCATACCTGCTTCTACCGATGACTTTAAACACTCATTATTGATCAAACGAGACGAGCTATATGCGTTACCTTTAACACCCGCAGAACCAGTCTCGGGTGGCACAACACTTTTAGCTAACCAAGCCAAATGCCCCTTTCGTGCCTTTGCCGCGCATAGGTTAACGGCAAAAGCTTCGCCTGCCGCCTCCGATGGGCCTGATGCTAGTGTTCGAGGGCAGATTATGCATAAAATCATGGATCTATTGTGGCGAGACTTGGGAGGTCAACAACAACTACTCGCATTAACACCAAAGGAATTGAACACACAAATCCAGAACGTCATCCTTCGCGCGCTAACGCCCCTTATCGATGAGGGCAGGCAATCTTTTTCTCCCCTAGTACAAGCCGTAGAGGTATCTCGTTTACAACGCTTGGTAAATGCAAGCTTAGACTGGGAGAAACAACGACCAGCTTTTGTTATTGAAGCGGTAGAGCAAGATTTTACCCTGGAATTGGCGGGCATTAATTTTCGTGTGCGTGTCGACAGACTTGATAAAATAATTGCATCTGATAAAAAATGGGTTATCGATTATAAAAGTAGTTTGCCCATCAACAAACCATGGAATGAAGACCGCCCAGAAGCGCCGCAACTGCTCCTGTATGCCTTGCTTGATGCCCGTATCAACGCCCTGCTCTTTGTACAATTAAAAGCGGGTAGATTAACATGTTCTGGCTTGAGTGAAGAGGATGTACTGATGCAAGGAATAAGTACTCTAAAAAGAGACGAAAGCTGGTCTTTGCGCCAAGAACAATGGCAACAGCAATTAACAGAATTGGCCCACGAATTTAAAACCGGCCATTGCCCACCCCAACCTTTTCGAAAAAGCACGTGTCTTCGCTGCGATTTTCCTCATTTATGCCGTATCGAACAACATTAATGCTCGTTTTAAGTTCAAAAAAACAATCCCTTAACGAGTAGCTTAAGCGTGACATCACATGTTGTAGATATACCAAATAAATTGAGTTAGAGTTATTCAACCTCTTCGAATAAGCTGGCTTTAACAACATGACAAAACCATTTGATATTTTTTCACCAGAACTAAAAACACAACTATTTAAAAATTCAAATACACGTAAAAGAACACACCACTCTCAATCTGTAATTTATCCAATATGCCAATTAAGAGGGCTTATTGAAGCCATTAAAACAGAAAAAGATCCAATAAAAACCATTCGCTATCTGGTGGATTGCTCCCGAAATCTTTGGTTCGCTAAAGAAGGCAGACCAAGTAAAACCACCCCAGAACATTTTAAAATGACAGGAGAGAGTGATAAAGCCGCGCGGTGCCTTGCAGCAGGAAATATTGAATTTTCAGCCGATTATAATCGCATCATTATGGTTAATCATAAAAGTGGAGATTTTAGCCCCGAATTTGAATCCATACAGTGGCTTCTAGCAATTTTAATTGCAAATGAGCCATGCTTAGAAAAATTATCTATTCAGTTAGATGAAAATTTAAGGATAGAGCATCTTACACACACTGGCGGCTTTCAAAATTTGTATGTAGTATCCAGCGCTGATTTAAAACTCTGGTTCGCAAATACAATCCCCATAGCAGCAATTGGTTTAACGAATCAACCTACTGAAACCAAGGAGGTTACATACGAACCTACTAGCAGTTTCGAGCAACCACTAAGGTTATTTGATGATCAAAAAAAATCCTCCCGACAACGACTATTTGCTGTAGACCATGAGACAGATGATGTTTGTGAAGATTCAATCGGTATGGCTTTAAAATAAGCAGCGATGAGTCCTATTTGCGGCGCCCTTCACCATATTGATCGTGCCCGGCCACCTTAGAACCAATGGATGACGTATCGCTCACCGAAAACTGTGCATATTCACATACCCATAGGACTTACGCAAAATCATCGGCAGAAACATCTCATTATTCCAAATGCCGTCCCAAATAAACTCTATACTTTGTTCACCTTCAACCATTTCCTCAACAAGCTTTATAAGAAGCATTGGATTGCCGACTGCGCAAAACTATCATGACCTGGTCTAATTGATTAGTTATCTGTTAACTGGGCTCTCTTAATCAATTAAACCAGGTCATTTTGATTCCATCCACAATTGACACCATGTTTTCTACTACCCCGCGGTTACTAGTTGCTTAAGAATACCTTAATGAACATGAACTATAATTAACCAAAAACCAATGTGGAAACTTAAAAATGCCTGCCAGTTTAAAAGAACAAATACATACAGACTTTCTGATTTTATTGCGCGACTTTTTAACCGATAAAGAAAAAATGGATATCGCGGTAAGAGATCGGATGGGCGCGAAGCTCAATGGTGGGCCTGTGGCCCTCTCCACCTTGGATAAAGCGGGGGCATTTGATGAAGCCGGTAATATCAATGAAAGTTGCTGTGGGGCATTAAATATCACGTTTGATATTAGCCGAGTTGGCATGGAACCATATCATTTAACTAAATTATCTTTTCGTGAACGCTTGATTTTAGATTCAGCAATCTCCTCTGCGCACAGTAAATTGTTCGATAAATATGGCTCAATGCTTGAGAAACTAGTACCCGACGTTTCTAATGACATGGCAGCATTCGTTGACCTCAACAACATACTGCAGCAAACACCCGCTATTGTATTAACAGAATTACGATCCAAATTTGGAGTTAGCAAACCTCGTTTACTAACCCAGCCCAACAGTCTTGAAATAGTTGGTCCATTAAGACAGTCCTTGAATCAAGGGTTTTATCACTTTAAAGATACGAATGTTATTATCTCAGCTGGGCCCACACTTCATCACGATGCACATCAAGGTAATGAGAAATATTTACGGCAGTTTTATAGTAATCTTCAAACAAATAATGTGCGGCATGTCTTTGCTATTGGGATAGTTGAGCCCTACCATCCCCAAGATGGGATCGATCCAAATCGAACGGTCGAAAAGAGCCTTGTAAAAAACGAAGATTTTTGCAATTATTTCATTCCAGGACCTACCGGCAAAATTCAACTGCCATTGCCTGAGTACCAAGATTTTAATGTCCGCTCTCGGCTAATAAAAAAAGTCGGGCGTATTGCCACCTATACAATATCCATAAACAATGGACCCCCAATTCAAGTTCATAACCTGCCGCAACGTGACAAACAACCACTGGATCTGAGCGATGATGAGCTCGCCTATGTTTTGGCTATTCGTAGAACAGTACCGCGTGATCAAAATTTATTAACCCATTGTTACGGTGGCAGAGGCCGAAGCGCACAATTAGCTTATATCCTTAGCGCCAACACCCCAAAATATGCAAAAGACAAAGAAACGCACAGTCAATTAGAAGACATGCGTCTAGAAAAGTGCGGGGATAAAACATCCCAAAGCTTTGTTGAAACGCCATTTCAGAAAGCGTATTTAGGCGAGATTGATGACAAATTACATCAAGACGATGTCGCCACTTACCAAGCCGTTCCTCCTGATGCTTTAGAGTTATATGGCTCGCTTAGTGGCTTATTTCAGCAGGAGCTTGGCCGCTACCGAGAACAATTTGAAGCATTTTTTAAAGATAACAATCTTAAACACCTTCACTTGTTATCATTCCAAAATCAAGAAGCAGTTCAACTCACCGAGCTCTATATTCAATTACAACAAGCAACCGATCCGAATGAAATGATGCAGACGCTTCATAAAGCCCAGGGTCTCGAGTGTGTCAGTGCGGAATTTAAAAAAATTATTGACCCAATACTAGACTCAGCCTCCGCTATTTTAAACCGTAGTATTAATGCGGATGTACTTCCACTAAATAATCATCTTGTCTATGATCTTACCGCTCGACATTTACCCTATGGGGACGCAGTACAACGCCTAAGAGATACGTATCAACAGAATAGAAATAAAGATAAACAAACGCATAACGATATTAATCTAAGCATAGCCGAGCTTCATCTTGCCCAAGCGTATTTACGTCAATATCCTCAAAATAGCGATATAATAGAATCTAATGGCTCAGGAATTATCGCTGATAAATTGAAATTCGAGGCTATCAATTTAATGACTCGATTCATTGAGCTAGAAAAAAAATTAGATGTCACGCCAAGTGCCTCTGTATTACTTGATTACCAACGTTCTGTCGTTCTATTTTATACCCTCAAAGAGACCTTAGCACTGTATAAGAGCAGTTTTGGTCCACCGGACTTTCTATCAAAGATAGAGGAGGACTTTGTAGGGGGTATTATTAAGAGAATCCCACCGCCTGAACTACAATCAACGTCGTCTCGACTCAAGAAGTCAATAGCAGAAATACGTGAAATGCATACGAAAATAGCGCAAGAGTCAGCAAAAACTCGAGAAGCGACACAAGAAATCATTAACGCCATTTCTACTGAAACGAGTCTTGTGCAAGCAAAAATTGCTTCAATAAAAACCACTCGGCGTGAAGCTAAACAAAGTCGTGTCGATCTAATTAAAACAAGATTAAAACTTGTCGATACTAAAAAACCAACTGAAAAAACACCCAAACCTCCCAAGATGATTATCTTCGATGTGGATGATACGCTCGTGGATCTGGATAATGGCTGCATTAAAAATAAAACATTGCTGTTCGCTATCATAAAAAAAGCAATAACCACCAACCCAGATATAGAGATTGCATTATGTACCAATAGAAATGAATCCATTGATAAGGACAAAGAGAGCAACGGCGGCTATCCCATCAGCAGATTAATAGATGAACTCGGTAAGGAGACAGGGGCTGTCATTGACCCGGCATTCCAACTGCTCTATTCAACCGCTATAGAACAAGGATTAAACGATATCTGGCAAGAATGTAACGATGAACACTCACCACATTATAAACAAGAAGCTGTTCTGCGCCTTATGAAAGGGAAAAACTACCAATTAGATGAGTTACGTTTACGTTATAAAGATAAGCATGGCGTACTACCCACCGAGTCAGAATGTGTTTTTGTGGACAATAACAACTCGATATATACGCAATCAATCGAATCAACTAATTATTTAGCTATCAAAGCAACCGACAAAGAGGATAAGAGCGTTGCGTACCTGGTAGATCTCGGTTATCAAGCCGGTCTTTCTTCGCCTCTCATTCGTTTTTTGAATAAAAAGGTAGACTTTATCAATACCGATGGCATCCCCAATTTCAAGGAATTGGGATTCAAATACACGCCTATAGTTAAGCACGTTGCCTTGACTAATTTTTACGAGCGGATCCTAGCACTACCAGGAAGCGCTAATAAACTTAAAATCAACGAGTATAAATACGATTTCACCCACGCGGCTATTGAGCA
>CAXNER010000087.1:0-5463 GCA_964201315.1 Legionellaceae bacterium | reverse complement strand
TGCGAGCTTTCGTTGGTTTGAAAAATACTTCGGTAATCTAGGTTTTGCGTAAGTCCTATACATAACTAAGGTTTGTTGTCATTTCCACTATCTCGGCCAAAATAAACTAGCGAAATGTCAACAGGCCCTAAGATTCCTCTTTTTCAGTTGTCGATTCATCACCATAATAACTAACCCCAATTTTAATACGTTCTCGAGTATTTTGTTTACGCCAAGCATTGGTATCACGAAGAGAGTATACACAACCACAATATTCTTGTTGGTAAAAATTCTCACGCTTGGCAATGGTATACATACGCGCTGAACCGCCATTTTTACGCCAATTATATGTCCAATAGTCCAGATTTGGATAATGGCTAGCCGCCCGCACACCCGATTCATTAATTTGATTCATATCTTTCCAACGAGAAATACCGAGCGAGCTACAAATCACTGGAAAATCATGCTCATGGGCATAAAGTGCTGTTCGCTCAAAACGCATATCAAAACAAGTGCTGCAGCGCTTACCCCGTTCGGGCTCCCACTCCATGCCTTTGGTTCTTTCAAACCAATTATCCTTGTCATAATCTGCATCGATAAATGGAATAGTATGTTTTTCAGCAAAGGCTATATTTTCTTGTTTTCTGATCTCGTATTCTTGAACAGGATGAATATTCGGATTATAAAAAAATATGGAGAAATCAATGGTTGATGCAAGCAATGCCTCCATAACCTCACCAGAACATGGGGCACAGCAAGAATGCAATAAAAGTTTATTTCCACCGTTCGGTAACACTAACTGCTCACGATTAACCATAATTTATACCTCTTGGAGATCTAGATTAATGAAATGTTGACGATAATAGACCAGCTCATTAATAGAGTCCTTAATATCCTCTAATGCTAAATGCTTTGACTGCTTCACCACCCCACTTAACAATTGCGGGCGCCAACGCACAACTAATTCTTTCAACGTGCTCACGTCTAAATTACGATAATGAAAAAATGCCGCAAGCTCAGGCATATACTTGTATAAAAATCGCCTATCTTGGCAAATTGTATTGCCACACATGGGTGATTTGCCTTTATCAAGGTATTGTTGCAAAAAATCAATGGTTAATTTTTCTGCTTCAGCCTCCGTTACAACGCTTTCTTGAACTCGCTTGACCAACCCAGACTGATTATGCTGCCTGGTGTTCCATTCATCCATTCCAGCAATTAAAGAATCCTCTTGATGTATAGCAAATACTGGACCCTCTGCAATAATATTTAAATGCGCATCTGTCACCACAGTCGCTAGTTCAATAATAGAATCACGCTCAGGCAAAAGACCTGTCATTTCCAAATCTATCCAAATCAAATTTTGATTATTTTTCATGTGTTTTCCAAGAATTAATAAGACTCTCAACAGAGAGGACCCTGTGCCGGTGCAAACCCAATTTAATTGCGCTACCTTGAATACCCTCTGCCATCAACATTTTCGCATTTATTTTTATACATTCATCTAATAGATGGCGCCACTGTGCCGCCTGCGTATACTCAATATGACGCCCTCGACCCTGTGCATCTGCTTCACAAACGATCAATAACATTTCAAAAAGCTGCCTGCGACGAAAAGCATGCGTACGCTCTAAAACATCCACAATTGTATTGGCGTTTAATGACTGCAATCGATGTATATGCAAATGAAATCGCGACGCCATCAGCGCTGCATCACGGTAATCGACAGGAATTCGCAAACGTTGGCATAGGCCGGCAATAACGGTTAAACCCAATTCCTCGTGAGCATGGTGTGAAGGCCATGCGCTCTTTGGTGTGCATGCTTTACCCAAATCATGCACCATCGCTGCAAAACGAATAATAGGATCCTCAGACAATACAACGGATGCGCTTAACACCATTAGAGTATGAACTCCACTGTCTATTTCTGGATGAAAATGGCATGGATTGGGAATGCCAAACAAAGCATTGAGCTCCGGCAATACAATCTGTAAGGCACCACATGACCTTAATGTACTAATAAATAACTCTGGATTTTTTTCCTCCAAGCTACGTTGCCATTCCTGCCAGACTCGCTCTGCAACTAAATGCGCTAACTCCCCACGCTTTACCATCCCATACATCAAAACGCGTGTCTCGTTGGCAAGCCGAAATCCTAGATGATGATAACGAGCAGCAAAACGCGCTACGCGTAAAACACGCACCGGATCTTCGGAAAATGCTGGAGACACATGGCGCAACAACTTAGCGCTCAAATCGTCTTGGCCATGGTAGGGATCAATTAATTTTCCGTCAGCATCCATAGCCATGGCGTTAATGGTCAGATCACGCCGCAGAAGATCGTCTTCTAAGGTCACAAGTGGGCTAAAATTACAACTAAACCCGTGGTAGCCAGGGGCCATTTTACGCTCGATTCTTGCCAAAGCGTATTCTTCTCGTGTTTTAGGATGCAAAAAAACAGGAAAATCACGCCCAACTTGCTGATACCCTTCATCAAGTAGCTGCTTTGGCGTAGCACCTAGCACAACCCAATCGCGTTCCTTAACAGGATAACCCAGCAATTGATCACGTACGGCACCTCCAACTAAGTATACTTTCATTGATACCTGTTTACCTTCATACTCTACGATTCATATTGACCCGATTATAGTATATTAGTGACCCATGAGTAAAAGACGAATCAGTATTCAACAATCTGCGCGCATAGAAAAAAAACAAAAAAACTATCGCCAAAAAACAGACACGGAACATCTAGGCTCTACTGCCGATGGCTTGGTTATTAAGCGGTTTAGTCGGCATGCGTTGGTAGAATGTCCGTTGGGGACTCGTATGCTTTGCTCAATACGACCGACTATTGATTCCTTGGTCGCAGGGGATCGGGTTGTTTGGCAAGCAGAAGGTAGCAATCAAGGCGTTGTGGTTAGCCGCTACCCTCGTGAGTCGGCTCTTGGTCGTCCTGATAAACGCGGCCAAATAAAACCAATTGCCGCTAATATTAGCCAAATAATGATAGTCGTAGCACCTAAACCTGAAATTTCCTGGCCACTACTAGACAGTTATTTGGTAATGGCCGAATACCTACGCATACAAGCAAGTATTGTATTAAACAAAATCGATCTATCATCTGAGCTCATGCGACAACAATTAATAGGGCAATATGAACATTTGGGATATCCCATTCTATTTACCAGCCAACTTGATAAAAATAGCTGGAAGCAGTTGGAAAAAACGCTTGATAATCATACAAGTGTATTTGTTGGTCAGTCAGGCGTGGGAAAATCATCTCTGATAGCCCAAATTTTACCACTTGAGACAACAATTCAAACTGGTGCTATTTCCTTGCGTACTGAATTGGGTAAACACACAACCAGCACCTCGTGCCTCTATCATTTACCCACTGGTGGTGCATTAATCGACTCCCCTGGGGTACGCGAATTCGGTTTATGGCATATGCCCGTTGCAGAAATAACGAAAGGTTATCGCGAATTCCGGCCTTACATCCTAGACTGTAAATTTCGTAATTGTAACCATCGGGACACACTCGGATGCGCACTAGTAGACGCTGTCAAAAATAATTTAGTATCACGCAATCGCTATGATAATTATGTTAGAATATCGACGCAATTTGCTAAGTAACATTTATGCTACTCACTAAACAATATATCTAGGAACGTACATGCTCAACTATTTTTCCTTCTCCAACATGGTCGCCGGTTTTGTAGCGGTCATGGTTGGGTTCACAAGTTCCGCCGTACTAGTCTTTCAAGCAGCTACAACAGCGGGCGCTAGTCCAGCAGAGATAAGCTCCTGGATTTTTGCTCTTGGAATGAGCATGGCTGTTACTTGTATAGGATTTTCCCTTAGATATCGAGTGCCTATTTTGACAGGTTGGTCAACACCGGGGGCTGCATTATTGGTCACCAGTTTATCAGGTGTATCAATGCCAGAAGCAATTGGAGCCTTCGTTTTTGCTGCATTTTTGACCATTCTAACCGGTGTTACGGGGGTTTTTGAGAAAGTAACCTCGCATATTCCTCGCGCGCTCACATCAGCAATGCTTGCAGGTATTCTCATTCACTTTGGCATGAATATCTTCATTGCAATGCAACCTCAATTTATTTTGATAGCCGCCATGCTTCTTAGTTATTTAATTGGGAAACGTGCTTTTCCTCGTTATACCATTATTTTCGTCTTATTAGTGGGCATTTTAATTGCTGAAGTTGAAGGGCTATTCCAGTTAGCCAACATTCATATTTTGTTTGCCGCCCCAATTTTTACATTTCCTGTATTTTCAATATCAACAATTATTAGTGTTGGTATTCCACTGTTTATTGTGACCATGACGTCGCAAAACATTCCTGGGGTAGCTGTCTTGCATGCCTCTGGTTTTAAACCACCAATTTCTTCAATCATTAGTTGGACGGGGGTTACGAACTTTGTTCTAGCACCTTTTGGAAGTTATTCAATCTGTTTAGCAGCCCTGACTGCGGCAATCTGCACAAGCAAAGAAGCAGATTTCGACCCTAATAATCGTTACAAATCAACCATTTTCGCAGGTATTTGTTGGCTTTTAATTGGTTTATTTGGAGCAACTATTGTAGCTTTATTCTTTGCATTTCCAAATGAGCTAGTCTTAGCCATCGCTGGGTTGGCCCTATTAGGCACCATTGGTAATAGCCTCAAGGGTGCATTAGACGAAGAGCGTTTTCGTGAGCCCGCGCTAATTACCATTCTTGTTTCTGCCTCCGGCATCACTTTTTTTGGCATCGGCGCCGCATTCTGGGGATTAATTGCAGGCATATCAACCTCGATAATACTAAATTGGCACAAAAAAGAGGCCATTGTTATAACAGCCTAAAGTGCGGTCAAATAAGTGGTATCATTAAAAATGACTGTTTTTGTATCTCCTAACTATAAACCATTACCATATCATGCAAGACTTGGTCAGCCCCTGGTGAGTTAGGCAGCATTGAACCCGTCATTTTCTTCAAGTACTGCATCATTCTTGATATTCCCTGCGCATCACAGGCTGGTTTCAGCAGTGTTGTAATTTTTGCATCTAATATTTTAAATAGGCGCTCAGTCGTACCAGGATCAACACCCACAGCACGACTCAAAATATCCTTTATTTCCGTGTACTTGGCACCATCATAAATCACACGAGGGCAAAAAAAAGCGGGGGTCTTTTGGCTGGAAACTGACGCGCCAAATACTGCTAAACGATGTATCAAAAGATCAGCGTAAGTTTGGTAAAATTCCCTCTTACTCAAAGACGAGGGCGACAATTCTAGTGATTGCAAAAGCTTCTTACGAGAACCGGGTTCTAACGAATTCAACAGTTGAGCAAACATAATATTTACTCGCGTAGCTACCAATACATTCTCTTGTGATCGCGAATAGGTAAGCACAAAATCATCAAAAAAACTGTCAATAAAGTGATGAATAGCTGGGCATAAGCTAATATTTGTCAGTAGTGACTTTAAT
>CAXNER010000086.1:0-5521 GCA_964201315.1 Legionellaceae bacterium | reverse complement strand
AAAGCCATGGAGGGCTTTCGAGAGCAGCATGGATGCGTATAGCGTGTTTTAAACATTAATCGGTCATTTAAAATTCAACTCACTATATAAGCAAATACAGTTAACAATTAAATCAAAAACATGCCTACAATAGCATCATGAAAAAAAATTTATGGTCATTTTGTTTGTAATTAAACACATTGATTGGTTTACACGATGTAGAGGGGAAAAAAATGGACTATGTGGAAAGTCTATTAAATTTTATGTTAAATCTTGATAGTTACTTAATCAGCTTTGTCGCTACACATGGAGTTTGGACTTATGTGTTTGTATTCACAGTTATTTTCTGTGAAACAGGCCTGATTGTAATGGGATTTTTGCCAGGAGATTCGTTGCTTTTTACCCTAGGAAGTCTCTCCGCGCTTTCTGAAAACCCGCTAAATATTTTAGTATTGTTGCCCATGTTGATTCTAGCCTCAATACTAGGTAATCAACTGAATTACTCAATGGGGAGAGCCATAGGGCCTAAAATATTTTCAGTTAATAGACCTTGGCTTGTTAACCAAAAATACCTTGAGGAGGCGCATCAATTTTATGAAAAGCATGGCGGTAAAACCATCATTTTCGCACGATTCATGCCCGTTATTCGCTCCTTCGTGCCCTTTATTGCAGGTGTCAGCTACATGAGCGTTAATCGATTTCATTACTACAACATTAGCAGTGCAGTTTTATGGATTAGTAGTTTACTGGGTATGGGCTATTTTTTTGGTTCGCAGCCCATTATTAAAAATAATTTTTCAATGGTCATTTATGGCATTATTGTTGTGTCATTCCTACCACCACTCTTTGCTTTAATTTATCAACGGCTAATTAAACCTAAATTTGGTTGATTTTGCACCTAATCGCGAATGGTGCGATTAGGTGGGTAACTTAAATAGTCAGAAAAGACGCTCGAGTCTAGCAAATGCCGGGTGTTGTTGGGGAATAAAGGTAGGGATTGTTGATTATGAAAAATCCAGATGTAATTATTATCGGTGCAGGCGCTGCGGGGCTAATGTGTGCCATCGAGGCAGGCATGCGTGGTCGTCGTGTGCTTGTTATCGATCATGCCAATAAAGTTGGAAAAAAAATATTGATGTCTGGCGGCGGTCGCTGTAATTTTACCAATTATGATGTTGAAGCGCGCCATTTTCTTTCAGCAAACCCCCATTTTTGCAAGTCCGCCTTAAAACGGTATACACCGTATCATTTTATCGATCTGGTGACACGTCACCAGATCCCTTTTCATGAAAAAACGCATGGGCAACTATTTTGTGATAACAAAGCATCGGATATCGTTGCAATGTTATTAGCCAACTGTGAAGACGGTGGTGTCAGTATTCGTTTAAAGACAACCATCAGTCGTGTGATTGCGCATGGGTCGAAATTTGATGTGGTGCTTGAAAATGGTGAGCGTCTGTCTTGCCAGTCATTGGTGATTGCTACAGGTGGTTTATCCATTCCTACCATGGGCGCGTCTCCTTATGGCTATCAACTTGCCGCTCAATTTGGAATTAATGTACTCCCTACCCGAGCGGGATTAGTGCCCTTTACGTTGCAACCTGAGGAGAAGGCACGTTTAAGTGTTTTATCTGGGGTTTCTATCCCCTGTCGGGTTCAGTGCAATGGGCAAGCGTTTGTAGAAGACATGCTTTTTACGCATCGGGGGTTAAGCGGTCCTGCTATGTTGCAAATCTCATCTTATTGGCAACCAGGAGATACTCTCTCTATCGATTTGGATGTGAACGATGAATGGGCGCTTGATTTAGCAGAGCGCAAACGACAAGAGCCTCGTACGCGTTTAAAGCAGTGCATTGCAGGAACCTTGCCCAAGCGCGTGGTTAGCGCACTTTTTCCAGAAGCGTTAATTGAATGTGAGTTGCAGCAATTTTCAGACCATGCTTTGCAAGAAATAAGTACGTCGGCAAAACAATGGTGTATCAAGCCAAACGCAACAGAAGGTTATCGAACTGCCGAAGTAACCTTGGGAGGTATTGATACGGATGCACTTTCTTCACAAACCATGGAAGTTAAGTCAGTTCCTGGCCTGTATTGTATTGGAGAGGTGCTGGATGTGACGGGTTGGCTTGGTGGTTATAATTTTCAGTGGGCATGGTCTTCTGGCTGGGCTGCAGGTCAAATGGTTTAATTCTCGATTTACAGTTCCTTCGTCATTTTAGTTTTTTAAGGTCGCTCGTATTGGTTGCACAATGGTGGATCTTCCTCTAATGTAGGTAGAATATTGCAATTGGGATAGTTATTATGTTCGTGCGGTCTCTTTTATTGATGTGTTATGTGTTGTTGGTGACTGGTTGTCTGCATTCCTCTAAAGAACAGATTCCTGTTGTCTATCCTAACAGTAAACAACAATTGCGCGTCCCAGATTTTACCCATGTTTCTGTGAAAGGGACTCTTAATGTAAATCTGCACACGGGGTATTCTCATTCACAGGTTATTTTACACGGTAACCCCTCTGATTTGGCTCATCTTACAACGGTCGTCACCAATGGGACATTGCGCATAGTACTTGCTCGTGGGTATCCGAAATATGGAGGCGTGCAGGTAGAAATAGACAGCCGTTATTTGAATTCATTTGATTACCATGGTAATGGCGTGGTGACTGGCAATCAGTTACGCACGAGTTTGCTTGATGTATCCATTGAGAATGATGGTAGTACTCTATTGAAAGGGGCGTTTAATCTTCACAAGCTTGAGCTTTCTGGTAAAGGTTATACTGAGATCGATGGTATTAATAGCCCTAATTTGCAGATTAAGCTTTCTGGTAAATCACGCGTCAAATTGGTAGGTTGGGCCAATATTTCGTCATTAGATTTAAGCAACAACGGTTGGTTAAGTATGTACTGGGTAAAAAGCAAAGTATTAACAGTCCGTGGTCATGGCCACACCTTTATTCAGTTGGCGGGCGCTGTGGAACACCTTGATGTTGAGCTTTGGGATCAGGCCCATTTTAATGGGCGTTACTTGCGCGCTGAACGTTCATTTGTTAAAACCCACGGCAAGTCAGTCGCTGAAATTGCAGCTGTAAAACGTCAACATACTCTTGCAACGGATACCAGTGACATTCTGTTTTTTAATCTTCCGGTAATGAAAGCAGATTTTATGTCTTATAACGGGGCTGTGTTGGATATGCGTGAACTGGGCCTGCCTTTTATTCAAGAATATAATCAGTACAATAAATAGCCGTATCAATCATATCCTTTGTAACGAGGCACTAATCGGTGTCGATGCTGAGGTTCTTGTGAATACAAGCAATAATAGCATCAACATCTCCATCCAGTGGCAAAACGTGGGCTGATTTTTTTAGCCAGTGAATAGTGGCGTTTGGCATATTGGAAAAGTGCTTTTCTACAGCAATAGAGTTAATTGTTTCGTCAAAACAGCCAAGAAATACATCGGTTGGACAGGTTGGTGGAGTAAATTGAAACTTATTCACCAGGGTTAATATCTCAATGACGGCTGTAATGGGTAATTGCCGGTAAGCAATTTCACTGTGAAGACGGGAGTGTAAATTACCCGCGCGATTACGCATATGTTGGAAGCCAAGCCAGTGCATTGTGTGGGCGATTTTTAAAGCCCAAGGGATATTCAGTGCAAGTACAAGTGCTGGTGCCAATAAATAGAGATGGTGTAGAGAAATGCGACTGCTCAAATGACAGGCTAGTAATCCACCCAATGAGAAGCCCAAAACATCCACCCTTTTATAGTCCTTTACTAGTAGCCGGCAAGCCTCCTCAGCTGCCGCTATCCAATCAAACGCTGTTGCTCTCGAGAACGCAGCAATGCTATCCCCATGCCCAGGCAATGTTGGACTTACGATTGCGTCATAAGCGGGCGTTAGTGCCGGTAGCAATTGGCGGTAGACGGCGGGTGATGAAGAAAAGCCGTGCAAGAGCAATATGGCTCGATCGTTACCTTTACCACGTATATCAATAGGGGCTAGCAACGGCGCTTCTTGCTTGGTTAAAGGTTGCAATGGTTTGCCACGCCACATATAACGAAAATCATCAGTGTTCATTTATACCCTTTGAGTTTAATTGTTTTGCAAAAAACATGTAAATATTCGAAGCATTCTCCTTCGCCAGACAAATCATTGCGTAAAATAAGCGCATGTGGGCTGGAAATGTTCGTTTATAATGCGTTGCTACTCGATAAAGTTATGATGCATTTTTGGCCTTTCGTCAATTATTTTCGCTACATCGTTGATGAGCGTCTATAATTATAGCAAGATAATTATAAATATAGGGGTTTTCATCATGCCAGTTAAAGAAATAGGCGGGGTGGCTAAAGGGGCTGCTGACGCAGCAACTGAAGCCGTTAAAAAAACACCACCCCCTGCAGATAATGAAGCAAAGAAGACGCCGACACCAAAACCTGAAAACAAAAAAAAAGGTAAAGATGATAAGGATGATAAAAAAGCAGGTGAGGAAGATAAATCGGCACTTAAACCGAAAGGCCCTCCTGAAGTTAAGGGTGTTGGTATCTTGGCAGGGCAAGCGGATTTTCTGAAGACTGGTCAGGAGATAGGTGAAGCAGTTAAAGATAAAGCGAAAGCGATTGGCGGCATCCTGTTGGATACTGGGAAGAAAGCTTTGGATATGATGAAGGGATCAGATTCTAAGCCCGAACCCAAGCCTGAAGTTGAAGATAAACAATTAAATAAGGCTTCTGCAGAGAGTCAACCCCCTACAACAGGCGCAGATGCTGGAGTAAACGCAGGAGTCGGAGCACCACAAGATGCAAGTGATGTAAGCGCAGATGACGCTCCAACACCTTCCTAGATAGTTTGATAGAGGGGCTAGTTGCAGAGGTGACGTGTATTGTCACCTCTTTTTTATTGTGTTTTTTTGTTCAAAAAATAACTTAAACAGGGAAAATTAATAGGTTACGTTGAAGTTATTTAGAAGTCCTGTTGTTGCATGTAGAGACTGTATCTATTTTTAGTGTAATAACTTTATTAAAGGGTGTGGATGATGGCTAAGATAATTAAAAATACAACTATTGAAGACAGTATGAGTGAACAAAGCATTCTGAGTAGTGATAACTCGGTGGCTTTTTTTAACACAGAGACTGGCAAGCAAGTCCTCGCTGAGGTTGAGGAAGACATTAACAAAGAGGAGCATGAAAAAGAGCTGATAGCAAAAGAAATTGCTACGGAGACCCGCCTAAAAGCCGCTTCCATTGTTAGAGGCATGGTTTTAGATGAGGAAAGAGCCGATGCAGCGGTGGGGCGAGAAGCGCGGCTTCGTGAATTAGAAACCCATCATCATGATTCAAAACCCACACCTGAGGCACACGCGACAGCGTCAGATAGAACCATTGAGGCCTCATCAATAGTGGATGATTTCGATAAGCAACGCCAGTTGTTTGAAGCAGAGCGTGAAGCAATAACTCATTGTTATAATCATTATGAAAAAAATCTGCTACAAGCAGATAAATTTATCGAACAAGTCGTGGGTAAAGATAAAAAGCAGGCTATTGGTGA
>CAXNER010000085.1:0-5526 GCA_964201315.1 Legionellaceae bacterium | reverse complement strand
GAATCTAAGTAGCGAAGTCGTACAATATTTCTTAATAATTGTGCATTCTCACTTAAGGCCACTTCTGTATTGTAAATACCACGGTCTTGGCTGAGGATTTTTGTACCCACTATGGTTGAGCAACCAGTAAGAGACAAGGTTAATAAAACTCCCATGAACGAGAATTTTTTAGTAAAAGGTATAACCATTATCTGCAATCCTTTGCTATCACGTGGGGGATAATCATGCCTCGGTAAAATCCAAGTGTATCGTTAAAAAATAAAAAAACAACGATTGAATACCTAGGCTCTAAGAATTCTTGCAAATTTAGGTTTGTTGTTGTTATCTATTTCATCGAAGTGTATTTTTTACATAATTTTTGAAAACACAAACAATAGCGATAGAGGTAAGTCATTGGATGCTAGTTTTTACAATGTTCATCTACTTTAAATTAAAGGGTTAGTAACTGCCTAACTGTCACGTTTATCGCTTTTACCTGCTAGCCAATCTGCGCTTACCTCTAGCTCTTCTGCAAGCAAATCAAGTAATGGTGCATCAGGGTTAGTATTGCCACTTAATAATGATTCCGCTTTAAATCGAGGAACCTTAATGAGCTTGGCAAAAACTTCAATGCGTTCTTCAGCGCGCTGAGGAACGCCAATGTCGTCTAGCTCTTTATTAAGGCGTTCTGAAAATTGTTTATTACCCATGTTTCCCTCCATGAGGAAATAATGCTTAACATTACCGCTTTTATAAATATTAACGTCAGTTAATGATTTTCCTATAAAAAAAAATTAAGCGGTGTTTATATGGGTATAGCATAAAAATGGCATTAATCAATAATGGGGTTTGTTATGAAGTTTTTGTAATGGTTAGTGATCCCAATACATACCCAGTCGACATAAAACAGAATGATAGAGGAAAGAAAACAGGCGTTATGAAAAATCCACGTAAGTTTGGTTAATTAAAAGCACAAAATAAGTTTAGGATGTGGGACTGGACAAGCAAAGTTACAGTACATCTATATGTTCAGTCTCACACCTTTACACTAGATATCAGGACATTTGTATGTTTGTTACTGACACAAAACACAACGACTTCACAACAGCAATTCACGCTAGCGCTTCTTCTTCGGTTTCAACTGCACTTTCGACTTCGCTCTTAGCGCATACGTTGGCCGCATGCATTCCGCGTTCACCGCGCTCCAGATCAAAGTCTACAATCTGACCTGCAACAAGCGATTTGTATCCCGTTCCTTGTATAACTGAAAAATGAACAAAAATATCATCGCCACCACTTTCAGGTACAATAAATCCCCAACCCTTGGCATTATTAAACCACTTGACTTCACCTTTGGCCATTATTCCTCCTTGTGCTAAAGCCCAGTAATAACCCCTTATCTGGTGAATTTCGAGGGGATAAAAACCAACCGAACAAGAGCATTCATCCATAAATGCTTGTTGATAAAGTAGCCCACAAAGAATGGGCCGATCCCAACATAACTCAAAACTGATTCAAGTCTCAATACTTTTGGGTAAAAAATTGCTCCACACAACCATGAAATGATCATTTAAAACAATGACTGCTCGTATTTTTTACGATATGATGTTGCAAAATTTGCTGGCAATAGGAAAAGCACGCCGGTTAATTATTCGCTATCATATCATCTAAGGAACGTGGTAATGAGCAAAAAGCAACCAAAAGTCCCATCAAAGGCACCAAATGGCATAGTCGTTCAGCCAAAATTTTCTTTTTTAATTCCCGAAACAAGCCAAGAAAGTTTGGCGCAAATTAGCTCCGCTCGAGAACAACTTTCTGACATACAAAAACATTTGCGTGCTGTTATTGATGCAGTTCATGATAATCCTAGTTTGTTAAATAGAGCATCCATTTCTTGGGGAGTACGCCCCTTATGGCAGAAAATTACAGGCAGTGTTTTAGTGTTTGGTACCCTTTTTACGCTAGGTATTTTAGCGCATTTAATCATGCTGATAGTGATAGGCGGTATTATTGCAACAGTATTTTCCGTGTCAAGCTACTTACTTGAGGAGCACTATAAAACGAGTAAACGCTCAAAAGAGAGTTTGAACGCAGGTATTTTGAACTTGGCGAAAATATTGGAGTTAACAATAGGCGCACTGGATGAAATTCGTCAGCAACTGGCGGTTGAAATAAACAGATTTCAGAGGGAAAATCATAGATTTACTGAAAATATAAGTAAACTTGATATTGAGGTGAGTAGGCTTTGTGAAGAAATTAAGCAGTTAACAGCGACGAAAGAGTCCTTTAATCTAATCAAGGATAGACTTACGCTACTTACAGAGGCATATGAGGTGCAGAATGTTGAGCTTGGTAAGAAGATAGCTGACTTAGCAGTCATGGGGCGTGAAGTAAAAACACTCACTGAGACTAGTGCTTTCTTAAGGGGTACAGTTGAACAACTGCTTCCACAACTGACTAGAAACAAAACTCAGATTGCTACTTTTTTGAGCAATATGGAGTCCGCTCTTCTGAATGGTTCAGCTATTTTTAAAGAGGTTGCTTTACAAATTTCTGAAGAAAGAAAAGCCCTTTCTGTTGTTCAAGCAGCGCTTTCTCTGCGTAATTTGGAGCTAGAAAGAAATAATAAAATTTATAGAGAATTGCTGGATATACAAGAGCCAATGGTCAACCAATTGAAAAAACTGTTGGATGAAGGGATATTTAGAAATGATAGTTCAGAAGATGCTTTAAAAAAACAGGGCGCCTGGATGGCTATGTTTCCAAAGCACCGTACTTTGCCCAAAGAGAAGACGTCGCCACTAAGTCCTTTAGGGGCGGGAACCATATTTAATTAAGCAGGGGTTATTTTTTCCATTTTTTTTGATAGAGGCGCCAAATCGGTAAGCTTGATAGTGATATCTCGCTGAGGGAACGGCATATCGATATTATTTTCACGAAAGGCCTTTTCGATTGCAAAGTTTAATTCACTTTGAACAATTGCTTTTTTATTGACGTCTTTAATTAAACATCCAAGTTGAAAAACGAGAGTGTTCTCGGCAAAAGAGCGAAATAAGACCGTAGGCTTGTTGCGGCCGGTTTTCACTACTTCTTCATTGTTGCAGGCCACATCAAGGAGTACATCACGTACTTGATGCGTATCGCTGCCATATGCGACGCCAACCTCGCAATTAATGTGACAAAATTTGTCGCTGAACATGTAGTTGATGACTGGGCGAGTGATTAAATCGGAATTCGGTACAATAATATCTTCGCGAGAGGGCGTAATAATTTGAGTTGAGCGAACACGAATTTTTTTCACAAATCCTTCAAGACCATCAACATTAATGCGATCGCCTGGTCTTATTGGTTTTTCAATGAGCAAAATCAAACCTGAAACAAAATTGTTGACGATGCTTTGTAAGCCAAGACCAATACCTACTGACAGCGCGCCCGCAATGATGGCTAAGCCAGTAAAATTAAAGCCAGCAACAAGGAATCCCACAATCATGGCAAGTCCAAAACCGACATAATTAAGAATAGAGGCCACGGCAACTTGAGTTTCCTCTTCCTCTTCAAATTGTTGATGTCTACTAATAGCGGTGGATATCGCACGGCACACTAAATACAGTGAGCAAAATACCACTACGCCTGAGATTATCCGTGTGGGATAAAAGGTTGCATTTGCCAGATGAACTCCATTTATAAACTGGTCGTAGACAACCTCAATAAACATTGTGGCGAATCCCCAACTTTGACCTATTAAATAAACACTAATAGCAATAATAATAATCTGACTCACTGTTTTTAAGATTAAAAATTCAGTAAAAACCTGATCGGCTTTATAACCAAAATATTTTATGAGTTTAAGTTTTGTTGCTTGTTGTTGATTCAACATTAAGTAGAGTTTGTTGATGCCATGCGTTATTAATATGGTTATAAAAATAATGGCGCAGGTCACAAAGATAGACGACGTTAAGTGTTGTGCTAATGTTATATAACCAAGAACATTGATAATGGCACAGCTAACAATTAACAAAGCGCTAAAATTGGTGATAAAGGAATGATGGTTTTTAATGAAAGCAAACTGGTTGTGTATTTTACAAAAACTGTGAATAAAATAAGCGCCAGTAGAAAGAATGAGCAATAGAAAGAGCGACTCACACAATTGCCATAGTGGATTATTGGCGTTGAATGAAGTGGCAAATAGTTGGCCAACCGACGCTGTAGCGTAAAAACTTAGCAACGTTATACTGACCGACTGAAAAAAAGAGTAATCCAGTGAGTACCAATAAAATAGTGCTATGACGTTTTTTATTTTGAAGAGAAATAATATCAACACGACGGATATTAAATAAAGAAATACAATGCCCGAAAGCACCGGAGGAAGGTTGTGCATGGTGAATTCTTGAAACAGTATTAAGAAATAGATAAATAGAGAAGCCGCAATAAATGTAGATGTTAAAAGGAGAAGATAACTTAGGTGATTTTTTTTGAATCTTAAATGGTTGCGAGAAAACCGGCTTGATTTCATTCTACGTAATGTAATGATTGAACTAAAAAATGCGGCGCAGATAATAACAAAACAGGATAAAAAGGGAGGGAATGCTGCGGAAATTTTTGTTGTTAACAGATTGAGAAAATTAGTTTCTGGAGGAGAATCTATGGTTTGACTGATGATTTTCCATAATGGCATTCCACGGGTTAGGGCTTGCTCTTGCTTCAATTCGGCAATAGCCGTTTTATAAGCCTCGATAGCTTCTTTAGCACGTATAGAAAATAACCTGCATTGCGCTTGCTGATCGGCTAATTCTTTTTGTTGTGTTTGAAGGTAGACAAGGTCTGCGCCCTCCTTTTCCTTGCCTGTGGTACTACTAGCGGAGCCTCCACCTTGTTTGATTAATATATTGATATTATTTAATTTTTTTTGTATCTCCGTAACAAAATCGTCTGATTGTTCAGTTAATGCCTCTAATTTATTTACCGCGCTGTCTAGATTATTAACATTTAGATTTTGGACGGACAATTGGAGGTTAATGTGATCAAATTGTTGATTGGCTTTTTTGATATCAAAGCTAAGTGGCGTATTGTTTAATGGATTGGCAAGGGTTGTGTTAATACACAGAAAAAAAAGACATGTCATGGCAAAAAAACGCATGGTTATTCTACGTTGCAAGATGAAAGCATTACTGTACTGTCTTGTTCTATTTAACTCAAGTAACATCACCTTTAGGACTTACGCAAAATCTAGATTACAGATGTATTTTTCAAACCGTTGAAAGCCGAAAACAAGTATAAAATGCCCTCTAATGCTATTGCGAGCTTTCGTTGGTTTGAAAAATACATCTGTAATCTAGGTGTTACGTAGGTCCTATAATACAGACATGGCAACAGCACAACTCTATTTTTTGGTACCTGTTTTTGTTTCTTGCACAAATGAAAGCATTGCTTTTTCAAAAATCTGAAATGATTTTTGCATATAATCAAGGGCCTTATGACCATTTGATATCGCTAGCTCAATTTGCTTGTCTAACAATTCTTCTGGTTTTTTAACACTTGTCATTTCTT
>CAXNER010000084.1:0-5640 GCA_964201315.1 Legionellaceae bacterium | reverse complement strand
AGTCCAAAACTGGAAAAAATCATTCATGACATGCTCTCTGTAGGATCTAACAAAAATTCCAAGCTATTAGAAGATAAATTGGTTAAAATTCCCTTTACCATTGAATATGATTATACGTCAGTATCACTGAACAACACTAACAATGAAGTTGTCTTTCCCAAAGACCAATTAAAAAACCTTAATCACATCGAATTTAGTGGCCTAACTTCTATTCTGAATATCCAAGCCACTCTGAATGCGGCGCCAAACTTGAAAACAATCAGATTAGGTTGGTGCCCGAATTTGGCTGGCACACTTAGTCTTGATGAAGCACGTCTTGCAGCGCTGGAAACAATTAATTTATCCGGTAGCAACTTTTCAGCGCCAAACCTGCAAGTTATCTTGAAGGCGGCGCCAAACCTGCAAACAATCAACTTAAGTAACTGCAATAATTTGGCTGGCGCAATTAGTTTTGTTGAAGCAAGTCTTGCAGCGCTTGAAACAATTAATTTATCCTATAGCAACCTTTCAGCGCATAACCTGCTAGCTATCTTGAAGGCGGCGCCAAACCTGCAAACAATCAACTTAAGAGGGTGCCAGAATTTGCCTGGCACACTTAGTCTTGATGAAGCAAGTCTTACAGCGCTTGAAACAATTGATTTATCCTATAGCAACCTTTCAGCGCAAAACCTGGAAGTTATCTTGAAGGCGGCGCCGAACCTGCAAACAATCAACTTAAGAAGGTGCCAGAATTTGACTGGCACACTTAGTCTTGATGATGCAAGCCTTGACGCGCTTAAAACAATATATTTAGACAATAGCAACCTTTCAGAGGATAACCTGCAAGCTATCCTGAGGGTGGCGCCTATGGCTACGACAGAAGGCAGAGAAAGTGCTCTACGCAGTACTGGCGCCCCACATTATGAAAATGTATCGGGCTTTCAATCCGATGCAACACCAACCAATCGAAAACATGACCCCACGGAATGGAAAGAGTTCGAACCACAAAATAAACCCTTTAAATTCAAGAACATCAATAAAACAATAAATCAGGGCATGATCATTGAGAAGCTCTGTCAATATTTTACAACGACAAAACAACACTTGGATATCATTCCTAAACTTCAGGTTGGAATTTGCAACGGGTTGTCACATTATTTTTCAATTATTGATAAAGCCCAATGGGAAGAATTCGTTGACATGGCCCTTGCATGGGATGGTGAGAAAGAGTTAGACGACGCTTTGATAACGCACTTTAACGCTTTATATACCCAAATTCAAACATATCAATTAGCCCCACAACCCCAAACACAATACGTTGGTGATGCCTTAGTCACTTTTTTGAATACTGCTGATAAAGCCTCTATTTTAACTAACCCATGGCATGCAATAGCCATTAAACCAGTTGTAAATGGTAATTGGACTGTTTACGATCCGAATTATGTAACCGGTTGCCAAGAGGTCACAAAAGAGGCATTGCTTGATACCATTCATGCTGCTATTGGGACTATCGTATCGGTTGAATCAGACAAGGCAATTTCTCCACTTAAGATAAGTAACCCTAATGAATTCATTGCTCATGGTGGTTTGCTTGCCTTGTGCGCCAACGTGAATGCAGCGGACATGCTGTCCGAGTTATTGAAAAATGATATTTATACAAAAGAGGCACTTGATGGGCTTCTTCTGAGAAACATCTCAGGACATCCTGCCTGCTTTATAGGACTGGGGAGCAAAAATAAGGATCTAGTGCAATTCACCCAAAAGTTACTAGATCAGTTCAAAACAAATAACATAACGGATGCAGATCAACAACTGGCTAAGAGTCTAGAGGCTTTAACAGAAGGGAAAAAACATGAATGCATTACGAAATTAGTTCAGGCCTTAACTAAAGAAGGTGGGGCCAGGATACCACAAGAGGCTTTAATTGCAGCCATCCGCAGTTCAGCAAATGCGACACGTTATAACAAGGTATTAAAAACATGGGATACAACGGCCGAGTCGGTTCCCGAAGCATTGACATATTGCCTTCGCTGCTTGAGCAGTGAGCAAAAAAAACGGTTGATTGAGTTAGAATCAACCCAGCACGTGGATACTATGCGGTTACAACTAGAACAGCTGGCAGTTAGCACTAGCCGCCCTGTATTTTACATAGACAAGCCCGAAGAGCTTAACTGCTCATCTCCTTGGATGAGTGCGGATGAAAACAACCAAGGGACATTGAATAAAGGTCCTGGTGGATCCCTGTATAGGTTTCTACAGGCCAACCAAAATAAGAATCCTTTGCTAATTGTTAATTATGAACATTTTAAGGTAGATGATCTGATTCGTTTTAATGGATTGTTGGATAAAGAGCCTCATGCAGATGGTACGCCCTTGCCAGCCAACACCCAGATTATTGGTTTAATGAATAGGAACAAGCAAGATTGCTATCAGGGCTCTGATTTTTATTCTCGATTTAACCTCACAGAACATTGCCCTTTGACGGCTAAACAACTTGAGGCGTTGAAGCCTAATCGAGTGGTTGAAGTGGCCCCTCAAAGCAACACAGACAGCGTCATTATCAACCTTTATCATGCTCCTGATTGGGAAGACCGTCTTTTGGGGCGTTGGGTTTTGAATAAGGATAGCTTACATTTTGTTGAAGGAGAGTTGATTAAGGCCATAAGAGAAAATAAACCCATAGAAATACAAAATGGTTTTTGGGGAGAACAAGACTTTGATCGCTTTTGGCAACAGGCCCTGACCAGTGGTGTTCGTAATAACGAATCACCCATTCGAATTCCAGACCATATTAAGATAGTGAAACCAGAAGTAGATGCCTATAATTGGCAAATTATTCCAGTCATAAAAGACGGGCTCTTAATTGGTGAAGAGGCCAAGGTATTAAACCCTTCCAGCCTGGTTGATTTTTTTGGGCCTTATAAGCTAGACGGGGATAAGCTCATCCAACAAAAGGGCTTGATTCAACTGGCAAAGGACACTAACCAGTCATTGGTGGTCAATGTTACTCGCACCTTGACAGAGGATAGCTGGGCTATGCTCATGGATGAATGCCATCGTCTGGGTGTTGCATTAGAAGTTCATTGTGCCGCTGGGGTGGAATTGCCCGCAGATTTTAAACATACCCCGACAACTCTGGTTTCTCAAGAGGGAATACCAACACAGGCAACAGAGGATGTCCTCATTACAAGTACCGACATCGATACCACAGTTGCTCTGCTGACGAAAGAAAAAGAAGGGTATGTTGTGATTGATGTCTCTGAATGCACGGCGTCGGATTTATTAGTTAAAATCGATGGAACATTCAACAAGGAGACACTGAAGTTTGAATTCAGTCAATCCAATAGCGCGCTCATAACAGCCTTGCTTGACAATAAGACGGTCATCTTGAAAGGGCAGTTTTCCCCAGAGCTTCTCGATGCATTAGCCCCCGTACTGCAGGCTAGGAATCAAAGAAAAACCGGTGGTCAAATTGTTCTTGTAACCGACGATGAACATGCCGGTGCGTTTATTTTAAAGCCCTACACTCATAAGGTGAGCAAGGATGACAAACTGGGATGTTTATCTGCTGAGTCCATCATAAGGGATAAGCTAGCCCCTTACCTGGAGACAGAGCCCTTAAGCACACTTCAGGCCATGGCTAACTTCCTGGAAGCTAATCCAAAAGCAAGCAGCTGTGCTGAAGCCTGGCTGGGCATAAGCTGCTTGACGGGCATTACACAAGCCTCAAGAGCACCATTTGACAAAAGTCAGAGTGCGGATGAAAGTAAACAATTTACTGCGGAACGCATTGCCAGGGTCAATGAGGTGTTAAATTATTCCCCCTATGTGTTCCTAAGCGGTTTGTCAGGCGTTGGAAAATCGACCTTTGTGGAGCAGGAGTTATGCGCAGACAAGAAAAATTTATTTCTTACCGAGGAACGGATACAAAGTTGGGCTGAGCATAAATCAGATAATCCAATAATCCTATTTCTTGATGAGGCTAACTTAAGTCCTCGTCAATGGAGCGAGTTTGAGGGTTTATTTAATGTCCCGCCCAGCGTGTTGGTTAATGGAACACTCCATGTTCTTACACCAAATCACAAGGTTGTTTTTGCTGGAAATCCTGTCAGTTATGGCGATGAGCGCACTCTGGCCACCTTATTCCGGCGTCATGGCAATGCCGTGTTATTTACCCCACTACCACCAGTCGTCATTTATGAAAAGATTTTAAAACCGGCGTTTGAAGGCACGAATATACCGATTGACCCAATTGCCGATCGCATCTTGGATGTGTATCGTCTTATTTGTGACTGCTCTACAACAGAAGTCTTAATCACCCCACGTGAATTACAAATGATGGCACTTTTGACCATTACACGGCCCAACCCAGATTCTGTGGATAGGTGGGACATTGCTGAACATTTTAGTTATGAGCTAGCAAAAAATCTTGTGCCAGCGGCAAAACGAACTGAATTTGATACCCTATTTAAACCTAAAAAAACCATGGCATTTCAACAGTCTAATGACAATAAAAACTTCGTTCTTACCCCCTCACGCCAAGTATTATCACAACAGCTCAATAATCTGCTGGATTTACGTCAATGGCGAGGTGACAACGAAGATATTATCAATTCAGCACAGAAAGGTGGAGGTCTTGGCGGACTCATCATCGAGGGGGAACCTGGTATTGGTAAAAGCGATCTGGTTATAGTGGTATTGCGCGCTAGAGGCTACGAGGAAGAGAGAGACCTAGAATACCCAACCACTAAAAACAAGCCTTTTTACAAAATGCCCGTCAGCATGGCCCAGGATGAAAAGGAAAAGTTATTAATCAAAGCCTTTAAGGAAGGTGCGGTGGTCTTGATTGATGAAATCAACAGCTCTCCTATGATGGAACGCTTGTTAAATGACTTGCTCATGGGTAAAAACCCCAAAGGCAAAGAAGATGATCATGTCAAACCAGGATTCATGGTGATAGGCACACAAAATCCTGTGACGATGGCGGGACGTCGCGTGGCTAGCACGGCATTACAAAGACGACTCATTTGCAGCACACTAATTGAATATCCCGCGAATGAAATAATGACTATTCTTCTAGCTAAAGGTGTTGATGAAATTGAGGCTAAAGCCATGATTCAATCCTATGAAAATAATAGAGCTTTTGCCCTAACCAACCACTTATCCCCTTTGCCTAATTTTCGAAATCTGATGAATTTGGCTGATGATCACTTGTTACGAATACAGCTTGAAAAATTCTCAGTTCAAGTTGAACAATTGTGTGCTTCCGGTGGAGCTGGTTTGACAAGCTTAACTGCACTAACTTCAGTAACTGATATTAATGCTCCGAACACCTTAGATCAACCACTTACAATCAATAGTTCTGAATATCCTGAAATTATTGCCGCAATGGACAAAGCTGTAACCACTTTAAGTGCAGCCGGTGAATATCGAAATTCAAAAGTACATGAATTAAACCAACTGATCAATAATTTTCGTGACATGCACGATACTAAATACATTCGCTTATTTGTTGAAGAAGCCGCGAGGGGAAGACGCGTTGGCCTAAATGGATGTTTCACTGCTAGGTTCGGGGAGACCAAATCGCTAAAAAAGTTCTATGAAGAGTTAACTCCTACTCTAAGAAC
Organism: Legionellaceae bacterium; assembly: GCA_964201315.1. Classification (GTDB taxonomy): domain Bacteria; phylum Pseudomonadota; class Gammaproteobacteria; order Legionellales; family Legionellaceae; genus CAXNER01. Next base: position 34 of record CAXNER010000084.1, on the reverse strand, counting down.
AAAAATTGCGAATATATCATTGAATCAGGCCGGT
>CAXNER010000083.1:0-5659 GCA_964201315.1 Legionellaceae bacterium | reverse complement strand
TATTTCAAGTGATTTAGGCACTTTATCTGCGTATCTTCCCATAAAAATAGCAGTTCCAGGAATGCGAGTCTGATATTGATTGGAATATTCTTGTAAATATGTATGAACATCTTGAGAAATAGATTTACTCTGCTGTTTTAAAGCTTGCTTGCCTTTTATCCATACCCAAATAATATATATTACTATCATGGCGATTATCAGCGTATACCAAGCTCCTTGTGGAATTTTAGCTAAATTACTAAATATAAAAATGCAATCTAAACTTATTAAAGGTATGAATATTAATAGCATCCTAAATAAAGACCATTTCCAATGATGATATGCTACTAAAATAGTTAAAATAGTTGAAATCAACATTACGCCAGCTACACTCAAACCATAAGCAAATGCTAGAGAATCTGAGTTTTTAAAGCCTATAACAGCGGTAATCGTTAGGATCATTAAAATATAATTGATAGTTGGTATGTAAATTTGGCCTATTTTGCTAAACGAAGTATGGATTACTTCCATTCTTGGTAGATAATTAAGCATTATAGCTTGCCATCCTATAGAAAAAAAACCAGAGATCACAGCTTGTGATGCAATAACCGTTGCTAGAAGCGAAAGAAATATCATTGGATACATTACTGAATGCGGCACTAACAAATAGAATGGACTACTAATCGCTTGATGATCTTCAAGTAAGAGACCCCCCTGCCCTAAATAATTCAAACTTAAAGCCGGCCACACAAAAAACATCCAGGTCTTTTTTATATTATCCTTACCAAAATGCCCCATATCTGCATATAAAGCCTCTGCTCCTGTAATAACTAAAATTGCTCCGCCAATAGTGATAATAGCAGCAAAACCATTTCTAAAAATAAACTCAATTGCATAATATGGATTTAATGCTACTAAAATAGTTGGATTTTTAATTATTGAGAATATTCCTAGAAGCGCTATCGCAAAAAACCACACTACCATAACATAACCGAAGTAACAGCCTATATCACCACTTCCTTTACGTTGAATATAAAATAATACCAGTAGCACCAGTACAGATAAGATCACTATGGTACCATCTGAAATATCCGTTACTAACTTTAGTCCTTCTAAAGAGCTTAATACAGAGATGGCTGGAGTTATAATACTATCTCCTGTAAATAGACCTATGCCAATTATGCCAAGTATAAAAGCAAGTTTTCTGAATTTACCTATTCGTAATTTACTACAAAGAGAGGATAGCACTAATACTCCACCTTCCTCTTTCTGATGGCATCTCATAATAATAGCTATATATTTAATGTTTATAACTATAATTAATAGCCAAAGAATAAGACTAATTATTCCCAAAATATTAGCTTCATTCAATGAAATCTTAGCCAAGCTGAAACAGCTTTTTAGTGCGTATAGCGGGCTAGTTCCTATATCGCCATATACTATTCCAATGGTGCCAATCATTAGCGATAAGGCCTTATTATTGCTCATTTTATCTTCTCTGTTATTATAGATTATCTTGTGATAATTATAATCTAAAAACACTCAAAGTAAAAATGAACCTTTTGAATATTACTAAATAATTGAAAAAACTAAAAAACTAGCATAAAGAACCGTTATTCTTAAAGCTGCAGTTGGTGGAAATAATATATCGTATTGGGCTTATTACTATTCAACGAATGGTAAAACTGTTCCAACAGAAATAATACCGCCTAAAGACGCGATTAAATAATTAAAAAAGGGGCGGGATCCGCCCCTCAATCGCGTCACAGTCATCGGCGCTTCCGCCTGTACCGTAGCTTAATATTAACACACAAATATTGGAGTATAAAATAAACAATGTGTTCTGTGCTATAATTGGTCATATGTGACATTTCTATTGAGCCGAAGGATGTGACATTTTCACTGAGTTACAACAAAATCCATTTTACAAGCTTGAAATTATCTCATATTGCATCTAGGCTTAAAAAGAAAACAACTAATTGTCATCTTAAGTAAGAGGAAGATATGATATTCATAAGCTTCAAAGATTTTTTGGGTTTCTTACCAGATGCACCAGGAGCACCAGGAGCACCAGATGCACCAGATGCATCAGATGCATCAGATGCATCAGCTGTACACGCATCGGCGCCACGCATTAGCTTACATTTACTTGTGGAATGTAATGACGAGGTATTAGCTACATGTGGATGTATGAATCGCAGGGTGATTCAAAAGGAAGAGCAGTTTAATAATGATAAATTACCCGCGCCAAATGCACCGGCTACTAACCAAGTTACAAAAGATTCGACAGTAGAAAGCGCAACCCTTCCTGCTGCTCCTATCGCGCTTGATGCTCACAGTGAGGATTATAATTGTTTTGCAAATATTTTGAACAACAGTGAAGTAAAAGATGAATTTAATGATTTATTTTTATATCAAGGTGGCTATTTAACTGCGCTACCAGGGAAGGAAATAGCGGGAGTTGAGTTTTTAAAAAGGCATCTGATGGAGATAGGCCTATACGTAGAACAATTTGGCAACGAGGGCAAACAAGGGGGAATTGAAACTATAGTGTTTAATCCAGGTTTGGCGTTATCTAAATTAAATTTCAATGGTCCGTTTTCTACAAATCCTCGTCCGATTGATGCTACTCCTCACTTGATTTCAATGACCAATATATTACTTAAAAATCAATATATGTCTTTAGTTGCCTTTGCTATCAAGGAAGCCCAACAGAACCAAAATGAACGCATTCCAGTAGTATTCACCATGATTTGTGGTGGCGGATTCCCCAATGATAAATTGGTTATTGCGCAATCGGTTTCTGCGGCAATTGCCGTATTGAAGCAATATGGTTGTACAAATATTGATTTTTGTTTGTCTATGTCTAGTTCCGCTGAAATTGATGAATATAAGAAACTTGTGGCAAATGATCCCAACTGTAAAGACATTCGAGATATATTAAATCAACCGCCAATTAAGCCAATAGTACTAAGTAAACTTAAAACCTTAGAGAAAGACCCGATACTATTAGCTATGGAAGCAGCAATTGCTGCAGTGAGTGCAAAGGGAATCATGAGCTTTGGTCAAAAGTCCAAAATAAAAAAATTAAGTGTTTGCAAAGATTCTTATCTGTGCGAAACAACTAAAAGTAGTCCTTATGCGATATTGATGCTTAAACAATTTATTGCCGCAGCTGGAACTGCAAGAAATTTGTTTGGCAAACATCATGAAACAGCATCAGTAAAGGCTTTGTGGGAAGCATTAGGTGAAAATGGCCAAAGTACTGTGAAAGCTGCTGTGTCTGCTTCCGTTGAGGCTTCACCGAAACAAAGTTCAGTATTAATTGAAGATGATTTAAGGAGGATTGTATTGGCAGCTAAAGAGGTAAGTAAAAATATTAGATTAAACCAAAATAAAGATGATCCTTCATTACAAGGAACTAATGATAAAAAGACATGATAAATGCTAGAACAACGGGCATGAATTCTTGCGCAATATGGTAATAAAGATGATTTTGTTGGGCTTCGGCTTATCGGCCTCAACCCAAACTACGCTACCGAAGCAAAATGCCAATTCATTTTTTTTGACAAGGCTTCTAGCATCAATTCACCTCGGATACTGTTGCCTTTCGCGTTCACGCGGGGGCTTAGTGTGACTATGCCGGCTTTTCCTGGAACGCTGGCGAAAGTATAGCCTGATACACCACTTTTCGCTGGCATGCCTGTGCGTACCATATGTGTGCCCGTTTCATCATAGAGACCACAGGTTGCCATAATGGCTAAGGTGATTTGACAGGTTTCGGGTGAAATGATTTGCTCATTGGTATCTGGATCTTTTCCTAAATTAGCCAGTAATGCCGGTAAATAGACCGCTTGTTCGATGGTTACTTGATACGAGCACAGGGCAAAATAGAGATCCAGCGTCGTTTCAACCGATGCACCCAAAATACGACGACTTTGAAGAATGTAGGCAATCGACCGATTTCTATCACCGGTTCTTTTTTCAGATGCAAACACGGAGGGATTGATGCTGATAGGGTGGTTAAACAAACAATGCGTCCACTGCTCAAGCCAGGTAAATTGTTGTTCATTTTTACCAGGGATGTGGGAACATAACATGATAGCCCCAGAATTTAACATCGGATTCGACGGCTCTGGACCAAATTGCTCAAGGCGCGTAATGGATGAAAAATCATCCCCAGATGGCTCTACTTTCACCCATTTCAAGACTTTTTCAACGCCATACAACTCAATCAGCCCAATTAAAGGGATGAGCTTGCCTGTACTTTGAATGGTGATTGGGGTGGTGGGGCCATTTGCATAAACGATTGTCTCTTGACCAATCGGTTTGACGGCAATGGCCGTCATGTCTTGATTCACATTAGCGAGCTCAGGGATATAAGACGCAATATGCCCTTCTTTATTGAGTTCTGCTTCTGTCACGAATTGCTTGAGAAGCGCTTGTGTTAATATAGGTTGTGTCATATGTTAGACCTTATACAAAACAGCGTTATAAAGAGCGACTATTGTTTCTGTTAATTTTTTCATGATGTCCTATTCAAGGGTATAAACTCGATTCCGCAGTTTTTCAATTTACCTCGATCCCGTTGGGGCTGAGGAGGCGCATATACTGTTTTGCAGGTGTATTGTAGAGCTCCGCGCCCTGTCTCGAAGCCTATGCACCAAGGCTTCGAGACAGGGCTACCGCCCTTCCTCAGCCCGAACGGATCGTGGTTAGGTAATAAAACTGTGGAATCGAGTATAAATCCAAGCCGCGCGCGGCTCGGATATAACCAGAAAATTATATTTGAACAAAGCTGCATGCGTCTTTATTCATGCAGCTTTGTTCAAACTTTTATTTTAGTGCACGTTTCAATATTTTTCCAATATTGCTTTTCGGCAGTTCATCATAAAACTCAATGATTTTAGGTATTTTATACGCCGTTAGGTGTTCACGGGTATGGGCGATGATTTGTTCTGCAGTCAATGATGGGTCGCGTTTAACAACACAGGCCTTGATGCGCTCACCTCCATCATTGTTGTTGACGCCAATCACGCCGACCTCTAGCACGCTAGGCATCATACTGATGACTTGTTCAATTTCGTTAGGATACACATTAAAGCCCGAAACGATAATCATGTCCTTTTTTCTGTCAACCAGATAAATATAACCATTATTGTCCATTGTGACAATGTCCCCAGTGCGAAGAAAGCCGTCAGGCCAAAAAACCAGATCGGTTTCATCTTGATGATGCCAATATCTAGTCATAACCTGAGGTCCTTTAATGCACAATTCACCCCTTTCGCCAAGGGGAAGCTCATTACCTTCGTCATCGCGAATGGATATGTCGGTTGAGGAAATAGGGAAGCCAATGCTGCCGTTATATTCATCCAAGTACATTGGATTCATCGTCACGGCAGGGCTTGTTTCGGTTAAGCCATAGGCTTCAAGAATGCGTGTATTGGTTCTTTCATGCCAGCTCAATGCAACGTTCTTTTTAAGGGCCATGCCGCCAGAAAGTGCCAATTTCACCTTGGAGAAATCTATTTGATGAAAATGAGGATGATTAAGAAGGGCATTGAATAGGGTGTTAACTCCCGTTATTGCTGTAAATTGAGCGTGTTTGATTTCATTGATGAAGCTGGACATATCACGCGGATTCGTAATTAAAATATTGGACGCGCCAGCCTTCAGAAAC
>CAXNER010000082.1:0-5683 GCA_964201315.1 Legionellaceae bacterium | reverse complement strand
TCTCCGCTTGCAAAAGTAATGCAATATTAGGTGTTCACGATGGGCAAGAATCAGTGTTCACGTTCGCAGGAATACCCATTAGCAGGCAATCGAGTTACCAACATACGTTGTATTCCACTATTTTATTTATTATTTGTTACTTATTAACTTTGTGTACCGTGCCTAAATAGGCGTTGACCTCTATATAATCACCGCTTTTCAGAATGGTGGTTGCATAATGCGTCCCTACAATGCAAGGTAAATTTAGCTCTCTACTTATAACTGCGGCATGAGAGGTAACGCCACCTTCATCTGTTACGATGGCTTTTGCTTTGGTGCATAAGTGTATTATTTGAGGGCGAGTCATTCCTGTGATTAGTATTTCTCCTTCACGAAAGGCTTCCAGCTCTATAACATAATGAGCACTAGAAAAATCAACCACTCGTGCATAGCCTTTAACCAACCCTGGACAAGCAACCATTCCTTGAATTTGTTCATTATGGTCTTTATTATTTTGTACTAACCCAGTAAGAACATCAAGGTAACTTGCCGGCAATATCTTGGGGGAACCATTCTTTAAATAGCACCCATAACCCAACGCTCTTTCCTGTAATTGAACGCTTAACAGCTGGAGATTTTCCACACCATGAACTAATTCGGGGACTGTTGCATAGTCTAGATTATCTATTTCTGTATGTAATTTTAATTGCTCAAAAACATTATCTATTATGAACCTTAATTTCATTAGAAATAGTCTATTCCAAAATCGCAAATAACCTATTAATCCAATTAAACGTGCTATTTTTCTAATCTCTAGAGAAAGAGGAACTGGTTTTTTTAATGGTAGCTCCATCTTACTGCTTAGTATTCTTTGCTGAAAATGTGCGATCCCATAAACAGAATCACCCTCAACTTTTCCTATCCACCCGTATTTTTCTGATAAAGAGTTTAGTTCCATTTTTTTTGTTTATAAGTTAAATTGGACCATTTTTTTTGTACTTCCTCAATGTGACGTTCTTCCTCATCCCAGGGGTAAAGACCTTTCCAGCGCAATGCAGCACTTAATTTATTTTCATCAAAATTTAATTTTTGGCAAAGTAGATTTAATTGAATAGACAAATGATCCACATGTTGGGGTTGTGAAAGAATCATTTTTGCAAAGCAATTTTTGTACAGCACATGTGCTTTGCCAACTAATCGCACGCATTGTTTTAAATTAAGTTTTTTTTGGATGCAGGTAAAATTACTTGTAAACTTATTTGCTCTACGCAAAGAGAATATTATTTTTTTTAATAACGGGCGGCTATGATCAATATCAACCCAAATTTTGTTAAAATAGTTACTGGCTTCCGCTAATTCCTGGATATCATGGAATCCTTTAGTATTAAATTCGCAATTAGTGATCGAGAGTGTTTTCTTGTAACTAAACCCCGTTAGAGATGCTAGTGCTTTACCAAAAACACCAAAGGCAACCACAGTATGGTAGGGTCTAGCGTTGTAGGAAGCATAGGAGTATCGATAATTTCCAATAAGCTTTATTAGGTCTGTATTGGTATCAGGAACTCTTGCTGTAATTGGTCTACGTTGTAGAACAAAAATGGCAGTGGTTGTGATAGAAAACTCTATTTCACTGGCTTGAGAAAAGTCAGCTTCAATCGAGCACGACAAATTGGCTAAAGCACCCAGCCAAGTCTCATCTTTTGGATTTATTTGGTTTACTTGTGGACAATTCTTAGCAGCATTTTTATGAATGGAATATTGTCTTGGAGTAGTATCTCCCTGAACTAATTTTTCTCCAAGGCCATCAACAATCTCTATCAATAAAAAGTGACGCCCTAATGTTGGGTGAACTGTTAGAATGACTCCCGATAATAATGCTTCTATCATTGGCTGTATTACCACAGCGGGCGCAAATGCTACAGAGGCTTTATGTAGGATATTATTATAGTCTCTAATTTTTGTGCTAAACCCAGATGCTTGGCAATTTCTTATTGCAGAATAAATCGTTTCTTTTTTGACATTTAAATAGGTGTCAAACTGACCTGCATAAGAGGCGTATACTCCATCTTCGCCGATACCCGATGATCTAACCGCTAGAAGCTGACTTTCATAGGAACTCAAATAATTAAGCGCTTCTATCTCATCTTCTGAAAAAGGATGATTTAAAATACTTTCTTGAATTGCATAAAAGTCATCTAATGATTTATTTATATAACCAAAAAAAGAGAGGGGAGTGGCTGGGATAATCAGAGTCTGAGGAATATTATAATTATGCTTGTGCAATTGGTATAAACCCAAAGCTTTTCCACCCAGCAAGGGGTTGATGTGATTTGAACCATTTGGAAATAAAATTCGAATGTCCATATTTTATAAATATATTGACCGTTGTATATTGAATAAGAACCCAATTAATTCACTTAAATTAGCATATCGAGGTTCTAAACGCTAACCGTCGAAATTTCGTGCGCCGTAGCAACATAATCTGGTTTCAGTGATTGGGGTTATAGCCCGGAACCGTCGAAATTTCCGCACAACCATAAACCAAAAAGAAATTAATTAAATCCAAATGAATTTATTTTGATAGTTATTCTCGCAGTCTAAGCCTTTCCACAGGGTTCGCCACTACGTAATGCCGTGAAAGTCTTTGAATTTCAAAGTCCGGTCATGCAATATCAGACCAAACAGATTTAATTAAATATCCTTTGAATATTAACCGTCCGGAAATTTGACGCTCAGTATTCTATATTCGCTTACAGGAATGGGTATCGTTGGGAGCCTTTTTATTCCCCAAATCATACAAGACCCACCTATAAATCGCCTAACAGATCATGGAGTGTATTTATACCCATCGCCATTGAAAGTACTGGATTTTTTTTCTGAAATGGATTATAAATACCATGATGATATTTCAGCCGCTCAGTGACGAGCAAAAAAAAAATTTAGAACTACGACACCGTTATGAGGACGATGGTCGCATACACGATCGTATAAAAACGGTTCTATTAAAAAGCGAAGGTTGGAAAAACAAGGCTATCGCACAAGCCCTGCGAATTCTTGCGGAAACAGTTCGTCAACATTTAACGGACTGGGCAACTGACGAGAAATTAAAATCTGAAAATGGTGGCTCATACAGCAAGCTTGATGATGTGCAAACACGTACCCTTGATACCCATCTTTCAGACACAACCTATACACGAGTAATGAATATTTGTGCTTACGTTGAAGCAACTTTTGGTGTGCGATACACGGTATCAGGAATGACAAAATGGCTGCAAGAACATAAGTTCAGTTACAAACATCCCAAGAATGTACCTGCTAAAACTTACCTTGCAAGGCAAGACGAGTTTATTGAGAAATACTTGGGGATGGTTGCTGATACCCCAGCAGATGAACCCATTTTTTTTATGGACTCCGCTCACCCGACGATGGCTACAAAATTTGTTTGTGGTTGGATTAAAAAAGGGATTAATAAACCCATCGCACAAACAGCATCAAGAACAAGAGTTAATATTATGGGCGCAATCGAGCTCTCTACAATGAATGTTATTAGCAACCGTCCTGATTATGTGAACGTAGAGACTACGGTGGCATTTTTTGGCCAGCTCAAAACAGCTTACCCTAATGCGCCAAAAATACACATTATTTTAGACCAATCCGGCTATCATCGAAGTCAATTAGTTCGCGACGCAGCTTTAGAAAAAAACATTAAACTTCATTATTTACCACCGTACAGCCCAAATCTTAATTCAATAGAACGTTTATGGAAGGTGATGAATGAAGAGATAAGGGATAATGTTTTTTCCCTTCAACAAAAATATTTCGTGATGCCGTCAATGGTTTCTTTGATGTTACTTTGCCAAAAATTGTGCAGTCACTTCGAGGACGAATTAATGATAATTTTCAGACGATAAAACTAGTGCCTTCAAGTTGAATGGGTATAGTATTCTTTCAGAGACTTAGTGAGTTGTTTGTGTTTTATGTTTTAAAATGACGATGGAGTCTTTTTTAGAGGGAGCCATGTTGAAAATGTATAAAAAAAGCAGCCGTTTTACTTTCTTTTTTAGCACCATTGTGATTTTTTTTAGTTTACTATGGTCAAATATAGGCATAACCCAAGATACCTTACAGTTACCCCCACAACTTACAAAACATTCTCTTCCTACTACAAATTTGAACGTTGGTGTAATTACGCTCTATCCCTTTACCTCGTATAAGAACGAGGAATTGAGTGGGCTTTCTTATGACATATGGAGTTTGATTGCGATAAAATACAACTTCAATTGCACTTATTTTAACTTAAAGGATGATATCGATAAAGCAGTACAGTTATTACATCATAAAAAATTAGATGTAGTAATTGGTCCCATTGGGATACTCGCTGATAGAGTATCTTTAGTTAATTATACTACCCCTTATTTTCATGGCCAATTTGTACTTCTTGCGAAGAAACAAAAAATAAATTTCTGGCATCAGCTTCATGCCATTTTTAGTGGATTTTCAGCCTTAGGGTTTATTTTCATCGTTGGTTTCTTCATTGTTTATCTTCATTTGTTTTGGCTCGCCGAACAGAAAAGATCGCATGATTTAAATGGGCTTACATACAGAGATGGAATTGAGTATATCTTTTGGAAGTGTGTATTCAACGGATTTCACCACCCTTTCTTTCCAACATCGTTGGTTACGCGTATATTTTCTCTCATATGGAATACTATATTCACCCTGTTATTGACGACAATATTCGCTGGGTTGACGGCCTCCCTTGTTTCAAGTGTATTATCTACAGCAGAGCCTTTTCAGAAATTATTAGATGTTGGTAAAAAACCAATCGCTTTTTATCGGGGAAAGGAGGAAACCAATTTTACGATGAGCGCTGGATTAAATGTGGTCTCTTTTCCGAAAACAATCGATGAGGCAATCGATGTGTTAGATAGTGGCAAAGTTGACGGTGTTTTTTTACTGCTTGGTTCAGCTCATGTCTACCTTAATTCGCACAGTAGACAGGATTTATATATTTCTCCTATTCAATTCCACCTATTACCTATAGGTTTTATGGTTAATGATACTAAACGAGAGTTACTTCGCAAAATTAACTGGAGCCTTCTGAAAATGTCAGAAAATGGAAAAAAACTCGACCTTTGCTCTCGATACACCAGTTTTATCAATATAATTAATTGTCATTGAGGGAGCAGCTTTTATGATTAAGCGTTCAATTTATATATTCATGGTGCTCATGACGGGGTGTGCATCGATAGGTCCTAAAATACTTACGAGCGATCGCTATAATTATAATGTCGCAATGCAATACTCCGCCAGACAAGAGCTCTTACTTAACATGCTGCGACTGCGTTATAACGAATCCCCTATGATATTAAGTGTCGGGAATATTTCGGCCAGTGCGAAACTGGATAGAGGGGCAGGAATTCAAGGAAATTACCTTTTTCCTCCTATTCCACCATTAGGGGGCACGAATGGACATGGAGGCCTAGGAGGAGCGGGAGCTATCAATTTTACCGATAACCCTATTATTAGCTACACGCCTTTGCAATCTAAAGATTATAACAAGCAGTTTTTAAGTGCGTTGACTATGTCTGATTTGGCCTTGCTATTACAATCGTCTTGGAGTCTTCCACGATTATTTAGAGTTACGTTACAACAAGCGGGGAACGTTTATAATGCTCCAAGTGCAGCACGTTCAACATCATCG
>CAXNER010000081.1:0-5697 GCA_964201315.1 Legionellaceae bacterium | reverse complement strand
GCATTAACAGGAAATCCAGCAGGGAAACATACATTTAACTTGACAAAAGCAGGTGATGTCGTCCAAGTGGTAGGAGCAATCAGAACAGCACAAGCTCAAAATAGTATTACAGGGAACATCACGCTTCAAGCAAAAAATACCTCTTTTATTTCCGGGTTTGCCGATAATTTTCAGAAAGCACGCCTAGCTGCGCCATACGCAAAATTCACAGTAGCAGCTGAGAGTTTAAATCGAGCTGGCCAAAGTGCTCTGTTGAGGGAAGTAGGAAGTTCATTGAGCGTTGGGTCTAGAGAAGTTGTAGGTATTAATGGGAGCTTTGATGGTAGCGTGTTAGCCACATGGATGACTTCGAATAATCGTATTGCAAAAAATATCTCGATTAGCCCGGCATTGGCTTCTAAAATTGGCAATACATGGTGCACGAAAGTAATGGTAGGTGCTCCTGGGGTTACCGTTCAACCTAGAGACGATGTTGCTGTGAGTTATGATGGGACGCAAAAGCTTTTCAATGTGGTGGGCGCGCAGAACCGTAGCGTAACTATTTCGAACTATACAGCGGACCGAGCACTGTCTGCGATAGATAGGGTTAGGAAATAAAGACTAAAAACACCCCTTAATGGCTGGTGTACAATTGAAATATTAATCATATTTAGAAGGATCTAACTCATGTTTAAATTAAAGGCAGTAGCTTTAGCTGTGTTGGCGCCGTGTTGTGTTTCATCCACGGCGTGGTCTGGACCCTTCGCTATGAGTACATACGTTCCCCAGGCACTGCTTAGAAGCAATCTCACTACCGCGGTCCAAACCAATCCTACTCAAGAGGTACGTGTCGACCTTTACCGCGATGAGACGTATCTTAACGAAGACCAAACGTACACTCAGACCATTACTGAAGTGGTTACATTGCTCACGCCGAATGCGATTTTTTCAAATCAAAGCATGATGTCACCTACCTATTATTTAGGTTATCAGACTGTTAAATTATTAGAAGCGTATGTGCAGCAACCGGATGGCACAAAAATTCAAGTGCCACCGGCCAATGTGTTTACAACCAACGCCCCTGCTGATCCCAATGCGCCCGGTTTTGACACGGCGTTAGTGCAATCGGTCGCGTTCCCTCAATTGAAAAAAGGGAGTAAAACCTATGTACGTTGGGAATATAAACAGCTTAAATCCCCCGACTATCGTTATGCCAACGTGTCCTCACCCTTCTTTAATTTCAATACATTGCATACTGAAATGAGTGTGAATTTGCCGGATGATGTGTATGTGCAATGGGCCAAGCGTGGGCCTTATCAAGAGAAAGATATTCATGTCAATGGTCGCCATATCATTAGCGCCGTGATTGGACCACAACTGGCACAAACAAAAGAAAATTATATGACGGCGTCCAGCGATAGCGCGCCGTTCTTTGAAATAAGCACGGTTAGAAGTTGGCAAGAAATTGCTGATACTACTTGGCATACCGTGCAGCCAAGTCAAGAAGTGACGCCACAAATTCAACAAATGGTGAATGGATTAATTGGTAAAAAAACAGGTAAAGAGGCGGTGCAAATTTTATATGATTGGGTGGCCAATAATATCTATTATATGGCGATTATGTTAGATCCGCGCATGGGCTATGTACCGATGCCGGCCACGCAAATTATTTTTGATAGGTATACCGATTGCAAAGGCCATTCTAGTTTATTGCAAACGCTCCTGAAAGCCGCCGGGATTGAGTCGTATCCTGTGCTGGTGAACTGGGATAATTCGCTAACACAATACCCTTTGCCCATCAACGCCTTCGATCATGAAATGTTATACATTCCTTCATTAAATGTATATGCAAATCCTACGAATAGTTATAACCGATTCGGTTCACCGCTCGAGGAAACCAATTATGATGCGCAAACGCTACAAGTGCTGGCGGATAAGCCTGTGCTGATAGCAAAGCCCAATAATAAAGGCCCAGCGTTGGTTAAAACACCGGTAGCTACACCTGAACAAAATCAATACCATTTAACCTCCTCTATGACCATGGATTTGCGCGGCGATATCCAGGCTAGCGGCAAGATCACGGGTAGTGGTAATATTGACAGCACGTTGCGTGGTTATTTATCCCAAGAGACGGTGAGTCAGTTGATTACTACGACGCTTAATAACAATGGCATTGCAGGCCATGCGACTGCAAGTGGTACAGCTGCCACTGATCTGAGCCAACCCGTGATAATTAATTACGCCTGGCAAGCGAATACGCTAGCGCAAACGTCTAGTGAGCAACTTCTTTTTCTAGTACCTGCAGGCCCAGATTTCTTTCCTATACGATTTTTTGATAATTTTTTAAATCAAACAGGAGTCCGACGTTTTCCTATTGTCGTCGGTGCTGGAATCTTTGATTGGAACAATACCTTGACCTTACCAGTCAGTTATCAAATGAAAGCGCTCCCTAAAAATCTTAATTTTACCAACACGGCAGGCAATTACACGGCAACCTATGCCACAGCGAACGGCCAGCTGACCGTGCACCGTACGTTGACATTGGCGAAAAATGTGTATCAACCCACAGAGTATCTTGATCTTTACACACTGTTAAGCTATGCCATCAAAGATACCAATGCCATTTTGAGAATATCTCCTATCGCAGTTCCTTTCCCAGGGATCCCTACAGGCTCAGCACCGGCAAAGACCCCTCCACCAGCACCGTAATAGATGAGGCCCCCTGCTTCAAGCGCTAGGAGTCGAGGGTATGTGATTTTACACAACAAAGGAGCAGTCTATGAATTTTAAATACCTGATGGTGGCTGTTTCACTGCGTTCAGGATGACGTTTACCGGGGTTATCGATAACCAAAGTTGTATTATTAACGTGTTGTATTAAAATGGAAATGTTTAGTTTAACCTAGAAAAGCAGTTGAATCGTAGCGAGAGTGACTAATGTGCTGAATATTCGCGTGTTTTTGATGATTTTATACTGAAACCGTATCACCCATACGGTGAAGTATAAAATCATCAAAAACACGTGAAGATTCGGTGCAGTAGGCGCTCGTAGTAGATTCAACTGCTTTTTCTAGGTTTAACTCCCTGGGGAAATAAATATGGAAATAATAGTATCTTGTGTGGTCTTACTTGTTGTCAGTAGTTGAACTAACGTGCTGCCGTGTTGAGCTACAATATCTACTTTAGGGTCATCGTTCTACTATTTTTTATTATAGGCATGAATGCCTGTATGGTAGGGCCAAATTTCCGTTCACCTCCTGCGCCTAAAGTGAAACAATATACGGAGACAAAACTACCCGCTAAAACCGTAGGTAGCCCTGGTGCCATTTTATCAAATAAAGCGCAGCGGTTTTTAATGGGTGAAGATATTCCAAAACAATGGTGGCAATTATTTCACTCACGTGAAATAAACCAATTGGTTGAAACGGGTTTAAAAAATAGTCCTACCATCGCTTCAGCCTATGCCGCTTTGCGTGTTGCACAAGAAAATTATCTGGCTCAAATAGGCTCCACATTACTACCGGCCATTAGTACGCAAAATTACGCACAACGACAATTGTTGCCACAAACCACATACGCCACTACCAATGGTAATGCACCCTTTAATACCTTTTATTCTGTCTTTAATTTATCGTACACAGTGGATGCGTTTGGTGGTGCTCGCCGGCAAATTGAGTCGCTGAAAGCGCAAGTTGATTATCAGCAATTTGAGTTACTGGCGGCTGATTTGACCTTAACCGCCAGTATTCTTAACACGGCAATCAATATAGCCTCCTATCAACAACAGATTGATGTGACTCAGCAGTTAATTAAGAGTCAAAGGGGTTTGTTACTTATTATTAAAAAACAGAACGAGCTGGGTGGCGTCGCTGAGAATCAGGTGTTTGTGCAAGAAACCTTGTTGAGTCAAACAATGGCCACACTTCCTCTCTTGCAAAAAAACTTGATCCAATCAAAATATGCTTTAGCCACACTCGTTGGCACTTTCCCAAGTGTGAAGATGCCTGATAATGATCTTGATAAATTGGATTTGCCGAGTAACTTACCCGTGAGTTTACCCTCGAATCTGATTCGTCAAAGACCAGATGTTCGTGCGTCAGAGGCTTTATTGCACTCAGCGTGTGCGCTTATTGGGGTAGCTACAGCGAATCTACTCCCAGCGCTTACCATTACGGCCTATGATGGCTGGACGGCTAATGTTCTTAGCAATTTCTTTAGTAATACAAATAAAATTTTGAGTGCATTGGGTCAGGTTAATCAACCCATTTTCCAAGGGGGCTCTCTTTTTGCAAAACGACGTGCTTCAATTGCGGCATATCAGCAAGCATTAGCACAATATCGTCAAGTTGTTTTAACCGCCTTTCAGGATGTAGCTAACGCGTTGCGCGCTCTGGAGATAGATGCACGCGCACTAAAAATACAAAAATTGGCCCAATTGGCTTCTCAGCGCTGGGTTAATGCCTCCCAAGAGCTTTATAGTTTAGGTGGAACGAGCTCGGTTGAGCTGCTGAATGCACAACAACAGTACCAACAAGCTTCAATTGCACTGACGCAAGCCAAGGTAACACGCTTTACGGATACAGTGTCTCTTTTTCAATCATTAGGTGGTGGATGGTGGAATACAACAAGCACAAATTGAGAATTGATTATAAAAAATATCTTAATAAACCCATGTGGACAATGTTAATCGGTGTCGCTTTGTTATTCGGCGCGCTCTTTGTTTGGAAAGCAGCCAATGCTTATTTAATAGAGCGTCAAATGCGACTCATGGTACAGCCCGCAGCGGCAGTATCAACGACCAAAGTGCAAGTTTCAGTGTGGCAGCCGATGCTAAAAGCAGTCGGTACTTTAAGGGCTATTTTAGGTATTAATGTTACCACAGAACGCCCTGGTTTAGTGCAAAACATCTATTTTGTACCAGGCGCTGAGGCTAAAAAAGGCGAATTATTACTCCAATTAAACGCAGATACAGAATTAGCGCAGTTAAAGGCTGCAGAAGCCCAAGTAGAGCTTGGAAAAATTACATACGCGCGTGATAAATTGCAATATCTCGCACATGGCGTCAGCCAACAGACGCTAGAAACGGATTTATGGAATTTAAAAAAAACAGAAGCACAAGCCGAAGAGGCTAAAACAAATGTACAAAAAAAAATGATATACGCTCCTTTTGCAGGTAAATTGGGTATTTCTCAAGTCAGTCTTGGGCAATATATAACGCCGGGTGACACCATTACCACATTACTAACCTTTCACCCGATTTATATTGATTTTTATTTGCCGCAACAGGCATTAAGATATCTAAGAACCGAGCAGTCTGTTGTTGTATCTTCTGACGTGCTTCCTGCCCAAAAATTCTTAGGAAAAATAACTACCATTGAGCCCCAAGTTAACGTTAAGACTAGTACGGTTAAACTCGAGGCGACAATACCTAACCCCAAATTCACTCTAGTCCCTGGAATGTACGTTTCTATTGAAATTAAAGCACAAAAACCAAAACAGTACCTTACACTACCACTGTCCGCCATTAGTTTTGACTCCTTTGGTGAGTTTGTATTTTTGGTTAAGCAAACGATCCTAAAAAATAAAACGCCTCAATACAGTGTAGAGCAAACATACGTTACCACCGGAACGAAGCGTGAAAATGAGGTAGCTATACGGAGCGGTTTAAAATTGGGGGATGAAGTTGTGTCTGGCGGCCAACTGAAACTAAAAAGTGGCG
>CAXNER010000080.1:0-5706 GCA_964201315.1 Legionellaceae bacterium | reverse complement strand
GAATTTTCGCTTTAGAGTAAACTCAGCCCATTAAGCTAAAATCGACATTTTGCACGAGCGTCTTTTACTAAAGCAGAATCCTCTACCCCTCCGGACATAAGCACTATGTTACTCATTATTGACAATTACGACTCCTTTACCTACAACCTTAAACATTATTTTCAACGTCTTGGACAAGAGGTGCTAGTTTATGCCCATGACTGCATCACCTTAGAGATGATTGAGCAATTGGCGCCTGATTACCTTGTTATTTCACCAGGCCCTAAAGGCCCTGAAAACGCTGGGATTTCACTTGCCACCATTAAACATTTTTATCAACGTATACCTATTTTAGGAATATGCTTAGGGCATCAATGCATTGCCTATGCCTTTGGCGGCCAAATCATACAGGCGCCAGTTATCGTACATGGTAAAACATCAGCCATCACCCACCGAAGTGCGGGCTTGTTTCATGGATTACCCAGCCCATTCCTAGCCACCCGTTACCATTCCCTTGCTGTAGATATAAACACCCTCCCCAGCTGCTTTGCTGTTGATGCCTGGGCAAATGACACGATCATGGCTATTTCTCATCGAGAATACCCCGTATACGGTTTACAATTTCATCCGGAAGCTATTTTAACCGAACATGGTTTAGAGCTTTTATCCCATTTTTTGCACCACCAGTTACTGAGCAGCAAATTCTAATTTTTGGTGCTAACCCAATACCGGTTTTTCGATAAAATAAAAGTGGTTAGGCTAACGGGAGGTGCTACGTTATTAAGTCTGGTATTTCAATCGACTCGCCCTTGCTTGGTGACGGAATACGCAGGAATACACAGGCAGCAGTTACAGGTGATACCCTTGCTTTGTCGGGCACTCCTGATTCGTGTTTTTGCAACTTAACTATATTGCCTTCGTATGTCTACGACCGTTGCCATCGAAGCCCCCCCCCTCCCGCTTAAACGCCTTCACTTAAAAATAGACCTACATCTTTTTACTTTAGCAGTGTCTAAATTATAGGGGTCATTGTTGATCGTTTTTCAATCCAAAATAGGAGCATCAATTTGATATATGGTGTTTTTTAAACCATAATTTCATAACAGCATACATATGGTTTATTTTATATGCATGAATTAAGTATACCTTCCAACGTGGGTAGTGGCACAAAATTAGTTGGCTTGATCCACGCATACAATGGCCTGACTGAGGACATGAATGTAGAAAAATTATTTACCTTACAAAAAATTTGCTATTTTCTTCAAAAAACCCCACTTACGCCTGAGCTGATTGAATGGCGAAATGAATTTGGTCAAGACGGCTTAGAAGCCCACTTACAACACTATGGGATCCACCGCGATGGCTCTCAACTGCTACAAACTATAGAATTTGCCGATGCTGTTTGTGGGTACGCCCCCGAAACAGAAATATCAAGTCCATCCCTCTATTCTTCCATGACCGAACGTGACGACATGCTAAAAATAGATAGCAATCCAGAGACACTGACGGCCTATATTAAGCATAACCAAGCAATAATGGCGCATTTTGACAACGATCTAACATTGCAGGAAAAAACACAGCGGCACTTAAATTTTTTGGCATTAACATATGGAAAAATTGATGCGATTCAAGGGATTGTAGAACAACAATTTAGTGAGTATCAAACAAGTACTTTAGGTAACCCTGAGGGTAACAACAAAAATTTTATCTTTAATCTTGGTACAAAAGATGAAAATGTGGTTATTCGTGTGGAAAATAGGGCTAACTTAGGTAAAGAGCAGGTATTGCAAACACAGGAGGTCAGTAAATATTTTTCAGAAGACTATGCAACCGTTATGGTGCCTTTTAAGGTTGACGAAGAGATCAATTATCAACCGGTGGTCATTAGCGAGCTTGCAAAAAAAGGCGACCTAGCAACCTATGCAACGACACTAGCTGGACTAGGAAATAGACAAGTTGTCCAGTCAGCACAAGATTTTTTTACACAATTAAATGATTTTTGTTTAAAATTAATGGAGTCTGGTCATTACCATCCTGACATCAAATTATCCAATTTTTTAACCGATGGTGAACGCGTTATTGTCAGTGACCGCAAAACCATCATCGACAAAAAATTGCCTAAAGCGACTGAAATTAACAGCTCTCCATTATATGGCGCACCTGAGTATCAAGCGTGTATTGCAAGTTCAGGTAACGCACTCAATGCAAAAGCTGGTCGCACTACCTTAGATATGCCCTCCTACATGGCATATCAAATTGGAATGGCTTTAAAGCAATTCATGTTTTTGGGTCTTGGGGTTAACAATGACGAACAAAAATACCTCGAATGGGCCCCCTTTTCTAACCATGTTAAAGCGCCAACAAATGAACTAAACAACATAGCGATTCTGATTCAGGAATTAACGCGGGCCAACCCACCTGATAGGCTCACTATTAAAGATTTTAATACCCTATTTACCCAATCACTTTCAATGAGTCATGATGAATTTATGCAAGAATTAGAGCGCCTATCTCCACGAGCAAATTTATCAACCATGCCAGGAATTGGGCTCCTTGAAGAAGCACTAAACACCAATGGACTCTCTCCTGACTTAAAACTTAAATTGGGTGAATTCACATCACAATCCTTAAGCTCTTTCTGCCATGATCCACGTGCTAATTTGGCCCCATTGTTAAAGGATAAAGCTCTAAAATGTATTAATAATTATTTAAAAAGTGTAAAAGGTGCGTTACTAACAAAAGACATTGACAAAGCCACCCCTTTTAGAAAATTCCTATCTCGCCTGAGAATCAGCGTTCCTAGCGTTACTGCAATTACAGAATTGGAAGCAGACCTTCCTAAAATAGACGACATGACAAGACTTTGCCTTTCTATTAGTGACAATATTTCAGGAATAGGTCCAGAGGATCAATTAAAAATTGAGCAAATTATGCTGTATAATGCAGTGCCGGCGGAGAACTTCCGTAGCAGTGTGGCAAGCATATTACGACAAACCACATCACCCGAAGACAAAACCGCTTCCTTATCAGCCACAAACGACAATGGTGGCACCATGATCGTATACGATAAGCCGCTCCCCTTGGATAGCGGAACAATGGTCGTGACTGAAAGTGGTCCATCTAAGAAAGCTGGTCCTAATTTTGCCTTGTTTAATATAAGCGATAGGGAAAAAATATCAACAGCGCCCAAGGGCACAGATATTTCCAGTACCATTAAACGAGGGGATGCTGTGCAAGATGACGTTACTGAAGCAGAACATTCCAAACCTAAACCTTAAGAAAGGTTAGCAATGAATCGAAACTTACGAAAACCTATAAATTGTGAGTACGATGTGTCAAAAAAACTTAAACGAACCAAACTATCTGTGTGATAATGCTAAAAAAATTCAAAGATTTCTACCATGAAAATCAGTAAATTATTCGAACAAATCATTGCTGGTAAGCATTTAAGTGATAATCAAATGGAACACATCATAAAAGACTGCATGACAGGTGCGTTAAGTGATGTGCAGATAGCCGCCTTTCTTGCGCTGATGCGAATGAAAGGTGAGACCGTCGATGAACTGACTGCAGCAGCAACCGTTATGCGGCAATTGGCACACAACATCGATTTAGGCAATGAGTTGGTCGATATCGTTGGCACCGGTGGTGATGGAAAAAACACCTTCAATATTTCAACGGTTTCAAGCTTTGTCGCCGCAGCCGCAGGACTTCGCGTAGCTAAACATGGTAACCGCTCAGTATCAAGCCAGAGCGGCAGTGCCGATTTATTAATCAAAGCTGGTTTTACACTCAATCTATCTGATAAAGCCTTGCAAAATTCTATGCAGCAATGCGGTATAGCCTTTTTATTTGGCCCCCACTTTCATGAAGCCATGCAACACGCTAAAAATGCCCGCCGAGAACTAGGCATCCGCACAATGTTTAATTTACTTGGTCCTCTGGTTAATCCTGCTCATGTGAAAAAACAAGTTGTAGGTGTGTCCTCTAAACAATTGCTTCAACCCATTGCCACTGTCCTTGCTAATTTAGGTAGCGAACATGCCTTGGTGATAAATTCACATGATGGTCTTGATGAAATCAGTATTGCTGCTAAAACGGATGTCATTGAGTACCATAAAGGTGAATTTAAACAATGGACCATTGACCCAAAAGACTATGGCTGCGCGCACTCAACGCTTGATGCCATCGTGGTTGAAAACCCTCTGCAAAGCCTTGCATTAGCTGAGTCTGTCTTTGCCGGACAAAAAGGTCCTGCTCGCGACATTGTTTTACTTAACACAGCGGCCGCATTGTACTGTGCCGATGCAGAGACTGATTTTGCCAGCGCAATAGACCGCGCAGCCCAAGCGATTGACAGTGGGCTTGCGCGCAAGAAATTCAATCAATTACGGGACCTAACCCAAACGTTTAAGTGATCATATAATGAATAGTATTCTTAACCGCATTGCCGCTCACAAACAATTAGAGATTGAACAAGCTAAATTACAACGGCCGTTATCAAGCTTTTCGGAGACAGTGCCATTGGCTGTGCGTGATTTTATTGCTGCGTTAAAAGCCACAAAGCCCGCAATTATTGCAGAAATAAAGCGCGCGTCACCCAGTCAAGGCATCATACGAGATGATTTTGATGTAGCATCTATTGCAGAAATATATGCCAATAACGGTGCAAGCTGCCTATCCGTTCTTACCGACATGCATTTTTTTCAAGGTGATCCCACGTATTTGGCACTGGCAAAAACACATTGTTCTTTACCCATATTACGCAAAGATTTCATCATCGATGAGTATCAGGTTCATGAAAGCCGTGCTCTAGGCGCTGATTGTATCTTATTGATAGTAGCCATGCTTGACGACCAACAGCTGCTAGATTATTGTCAGTTAGCACAAGAACTAAACATGGCCGTGCTTGTAGAAAGCCATACCCTCGAAGAGCTCAAGCGAGCGCTCCCTTTACCAACAACACTAATGGGTATTAATAATCGTAGCCTGCATACGTTTAAAACTGACCTTCAATGCAGTATCAATTTAAAAAAATACATCCCTGCCGACAAACTTGTAATTACAGAAAGTGGGATTAATGAGCACCAAGATATTCAATTGATGCGAGCCCATGGCATAGATACATTTCTCATCGGTGAACATTTAATGCGTGCCGAAGATATAGGTTTAAGTTTACAACGACTCATTTATGGTAAACCAACAGAAGAGATTTTGCCAAAATTTTAAGGCATTAATAATGCGACCGAACCCTTACTCAAACCAGCGTTAAGAGGTTGTAACCGGGAGATTAGACATAATAGGCGTACCACTCCCTACATTAATAATTGCCCTCAACGCTCATTTATTTGTTTTGATGCGCTATATTTAGGATAATGCTTTCTTTTTTGGCACAGAGAATTTATGACGACCAACCTATTATCCACCAATCTTCTCAAAACGCTGGTCTGTCATGCTGAAAAAAATCAGGAAGGTGATACCGCCAACTACATTCCTGAGTTGGCCAATGTGAACAAAGATATAACCGCTATTGCAGTTAACCCGCTTAGTGGTGAAGTAATGATGCATAGTAATGTAGCCCTACAACTTGTTACGTTGCAGAGTACGGCAAAAATTATCCCGCTGATTGGGCTTCTCGAAGAGTGTGGTGCACAACAATTGTTTGAATGGGTAGGCGTTGAGCCATCGGGAGATGACTTCTCATCCATCACTCGCTTAGAACAGTTT